>JAYRLJ010000002.1:8786-38322 GCA_041905305.1 Hylemonella sp.
CATCAGGACTTTCCCGTAGCACCTGTCATGACAACGACACGCCCGCGCCGCAGCAAGACGGCGGCTCCAGCCGCCGCGGCATCGCCATGGGTGCCGCCCTCGACGCGCGAGCAGCAGCGCGAAGCCAAGCGCAACGCCGTGCTGTCCACCGCCGCGCAGCTGTTCAACGAGAAGGGCTTTCATGCCACCTCGCTGGACGACATTGCCGCGCGCCTGCACGTCACCAAGCCCACGCTGTACTACTACGTCAAGAACAAGGAAGAGATCCTGATCGAGTGCGTACGCCGTGGTCTGGAGATGATGCACAGCGGCATCGAGGCCAGTCGCCAGGCCGGCGGCTCCGCCGTCGAGCAACTCATGGCCTGCATGCGCACCTACACCCGCATCGTCACCATGGACTTCGGCATGTGCGTCATCCGCATTGCGGACGACGAGCTGCCGCCCCCGAGCCGCAAGGCGCTGCGGCGACTCAAGTCGGGCATCGACATGGAGTTCCGCCGCCTGGTGGCGGCCGGGTTGGAGGAGGGCACCATTGCGCCGTGCGACCCGAAGATGACGGCCTTTTTGATTGCGGGTGCCCTGGGCTGGATCGGCCGCTGGTACCAGCCCGGCGGCGAGCTTGGGCCGGAGGAGATTGCCGACCAGTTCATCGCCACCCTGAGCCAGGGCATCCTGCGGCCGGTGGCCGTGCCCGCCCGCAAACGGGCCACCCCCCCCCATCGGCGTGCCTCCGGGCCGTCACGCGCTTGATCTGCGGCAAGCGCGGAGCGCTTCGCTTGCCAGTTCTTGCGCACCGGCTTAATAATGTGTCCACACCCCAGGCCCGGTCACGACGGCAGCGTCGCCTGCCGGCCGGGTTCCAGAACAAGTCCAACCATCTGTTTCCAAGGGCGTATGCAAGCGGCCAGTCCATCAGCTCCCGATCCGTCGCACGCGGCGCAGCGGGCCGAACGCATTGCCAGCGAGCTGCTGCAATTGGCCTATCGCAACAACCGCTCGAGCGTGCTGGTGAACCTGGCCGCCACCTTGGGCATTGCGACGGAGTTCAGCGGCGCGGGGCGCGTCTGGCCCTGGCTGTGGTTTGGTGCCGTGCTGTGCATCAGCCTGATCCGGCTGGCGCTGGACTTCAGTTTTTCGCGCCAGTTCCCGATCGGCTCCACGTTGTCCCTGGCCTTGCGACGTCGCTGGCAGCGCGCCTACGAAATCGGCCTGGTGGCTGGCGCCTCGATGTGGGTACTGCTGGTCTGGACGCAGCTCGAAGGCCAAGGCATGGAGGGGAAATTCGTCCTCCTGATCGTGGTGTCGGCCCTGGCCGGCGGTGCCACGGGCGTGCTGGCGCCGCTGCGCGGCGTCGGCCGGCTCTACATCGGTCTGATGCTGGTGCCAGCCTGCATCAAGCTGTTCCTCCTGGAGCGCCCGGAACCGGTGCTGGGTGTGCTGGGTCTGATCTTCTTCGTCGTCATGCTGGTCGGGCACCACAACAACCATAAGATCGTGCGCCGCTCGCTGGAACTGCAGGAAGACAACGCGGAACTGGTCGCGCAGCTCACACAGCACAACCACGCCGTGCAGGAACTCAATGCCAGTCTGGAGAAGCGGGTGGCCGAACGCACCGCCGCGCTGCAGGCCATGGCCAACCGCGATGCGCTGACCGGTCTGTACAACCGGCGTGGCCTGCAGCGCTGGATGGACGACTGGCTGGCCCATCCGTCTTCGGCCGGCATCGCCGTGCTGTTCCTCGACCTAGATCGCTTCAAGCAGATCAACGACGGCCTGGGGCACGACCTGGGCGACCGTGTGCTGCAGGAGATTGCACGTCGCTTCGAGACGCGCCTGCCGGAAGACGTGGCGGTGGCACGCTGGGGCGGTGACGAGTTCGTGGTCACCATCCCGCTGCCGGCCGACGACGGGGACCGCGGCATGCGCCTGGCCATGAACCTGCGTGAGCGCATTACCGCGCCGCTGACCGTCGAGGGGGAGTTGCTGCACGTGGGCGTGAGCATCGGCATTGCCCGCTACCCGCGTGATGGCAAGTCGCCCTCCGACCTGATCAGCGCTGCCGATCTGGCTGCGGCCGAGGTCAAGCGCGCCGGCCGGGGGCAGATCATGATGTACCACGACCTGCTGTCCCGGGTGCAGAAGCGCCGGCTGGAGATCAGCCTGGCGCTGCGCGACGCGGCGATCGATGGTTCCCTGCGCTTGGCCTACCAGCCCATCGTCGACGCGGCCACCGGCCGCATCGTGGCGCTGGAGGCCTTGCTGCGCTGGGAACACACCGTGCTGGGCAGCGTGCGGCCGGAGGAGTTCATTCCGATCGCCGAGGAGTCGGACCGCATCGTCGAGATCGGCGAGTGGGTGCTCAAGCGTGCCTGTACCGATGCCATGGTCTGGGGCACCGGGCCGGACGCGCCGGCGGTGGCAGTCAACGTGTCGCTGCGCCAGCTGCTGACCGGCGGCTTTGCCGAGACCGTTCAGGAGGCCCTGCAGAGCACCGGTCTGCCGCCGTCACGGCTCGACCTGGAGGTGACCGAGTCGGTCTTCAGCGAACAGCACATGGCGCCCGCGCTCGAATCGCTGGTGCGGTTGCGCAAGGACGGGGTGCGCGTGCACGTGGACGATTTCGGCACCGGCTACTCCTCGCTGTCGCGCCTGCACGAGTTCCCGCTCGACGCGCTGAAGATCGACCGCTCCTTCGTGCACGCCATCCACGGCCACGGCCGCGCCATCATCGAAGGCGCGGCGCTGATTGCGCGCCGCTTCGGTCTGCGCATGATCGCCGAAGGCGTGGAGAACCACGAGCAGGCCGCGGCGCTGCATGCGCTGGGCGTGGAGTACCTGCAGGGCAACGCCCTGGGACAGGCCGACGAGGCGCCGCACATTGAGGCCCTTGAGCCGGTTTGGCTGGCTGACATGACAAACCCTGCGCAGGGCCCGGTGCAAGCTAGCTAAGACAGAACGGCAATACATCCATGCTGCCTGTGTCAGGTGGCTGGTGTTACGTTCTGTTTCGATTCTGGCTTTGCTCAACGGCGGCAGGGCGAACAGGTGTCCCTAACATCAGTATTCCTTTTTTGCTGTCAGGGGGCACTTTCATAATGAACTCAAAAATACTCGCGCTGCTGGCTGGCGCTTTCATTGGCTTGTCTGCAGGTATTCAACCGGTCATGGCACAGCCGGGTAAGCTTGGCGAGCAGATTCAGGAAGCCAGAAAGACGGGCGACTGGATCGCCGTAAAGCAGAGCCTGCAAGTTAAGGCCGACGCCGGTGATATGGCAGCCTTGACAGCTGTTGCTGAAATGCAGCTATACGGCTTGGGTGGTCCACGCGATGTGTCGCAGTCGTTCGCTAACTTGCGCAAGGCTGCCGAAAAGAACTACGCGCTGGCGCAGTCTTTTCTGGGCTTTCATTACGCTGTTGGGTTGGGCGTGGCGCGAGATCCTGCAATGGCCGCCGAGTGGTACCGCAAGGCGGTGGCGCAAGGAATCAGTGAAGCGCAATACAACTTGGGGGTGCAATACAGCAGCGGTGAGCTGGGCAGTGTTGATTTCCGAGCTGCGCGAGAACTGTTCGAGCAGGCCGCAGCGCAGGGCTTTCCTAAGGCCAAGCTCAATTTGGGAGTATTTCATTTTCAGGGCAGTGGATTGCCGGGCAAAGATTTGGCGAAAGCGCAGGAGTTGCTCAAGCAGGCCGCAGATGCAGGTGAGACGGCCGCACAGTTCAATCTCGGCCTGCTGCATACGCGTGGCCAGCTTGGCTCACCGCAGCCGGTGTTGGGCTATTACTACCTCGTACTTGCCAGCAGTGCCGACAGCCGCGGCCCTTGCGTTCCCGCTGCCGTGTGGATTGCCGCTCGTCTAAACGACGAAGCTGCCTTTTCTCCAGAGCTGATCACGCGTGATGAGTTGGCACGGGCGTCTTGCATGATGCCGCATGCGCAGGCCAAGCGGCTCCTTGATGGCTTGGAGCAGTTGGCCGAGAAGTACCCCGAGATCAAATCGCAGTTCCAGGCTGCTCGGACAGCGGCTTCACAGTTTCTGGAGCGACGCAAGACACTAGATGCACCGGTGGACGTCAAGGTGGCGTCCATGCGCAGCCAGAAGTACGAGGGGGAATATGCTTTCTTGCAGTCGCTGCCGCACTGGAAGTTTGTCAGAATAATGGAGCGTTCCGGTGATGCAATTCGCAGCGAAATGCGCCCGCCGAATGAGACCGGCGAAAACTGGAGCAAGACGCTGCGTTACGAACAGGTATCCCGATTGATGCACGCCAAGCCTGCCGAACACGTGGAGCCACTCCTTGCAGAGTTACGCAAGCGCTGTGGAGAGGTGGCGCTCAACACCACCTTTGATGGTGAGGAGCGTGGTTTCCCCACTTATGTTGGCACTGCATTTTGTCCCGGCAGGGAAGCGGAGAAGAACGGATCGGAGATGCACTTCTTCAAGGCCGTGCAGGGACAGGATTCGTTTTACTTCTGGCACGCCATCTGGCGTGGCGACGCCAGTGCCATGAATGACGAAGTCACGATCAAGAAAACTGTCACCGAACTGGTCGGTGCGCTCAAGTCACAGATCGTCTGCGATCTGCGCGTGAAGCAAGGCGCCAAAGCTTGCCCGGCGGGGTTGCCGGGTATTTGACCTTCACCAATATTTCGTGATAGCTGTCGAACCGAAAAGAAAAAACCGCTGACCTTGCGATCAGCGGGCTTTCAGTTTGGTGCCGGAAAGAGGAATCGAACCCCCGACCTTCTCATTACGAATGAGCTGCTCTACCGACTGAGCTATTCCGGCGAAGGCGCAAATTATACCTTGGCCAGGTGGTAGGACGTGACGCGCTCCACCTCGTTCTTCGAGCCCAGGATGACGCTCACGCGCTCGTGCAACTGGGTGGGCTGGATGTCCAGAATGCGCTGGCGGCCGTTGGTGGCGGCGCCGCCGGCCTGCTCGACCAGCCAGCTCATCGGGTTGGCTTCGTACATCAGGCGCAGCTTGCCCGGCTTGTTCGGCTCGCGCTTGTCCCAGGGGTACATGAAGACACCACCGCGTGTGAGGATGCGGTGCACATCGGCCACCATGGAGGCGATCCAGCGCATGTTGAAGTCCTTGCCGCGCGGGCCTTCCTTGCCCTGCAGGCACTCGTCGATGTAGCGCTTCACTGGTTCGTCCCAGTGGCGCATGTTGCTCATGTTGATGGCGAACTCCTTGGTGTCCACCGGGATCTGCACGTTCTCCTGCGTCAGCACGAAGGAGCCCTGCTCGCGATCCAACGTGAACATGGCCACACCGTCGCCCACGGTGAGCACCAGCGTCGTCTGCGGGCCGTAGACGCAGTAGCCGGCCGCCACCTGCTGGCTGCCCTTTTGCAGGAAGTCGTTCTCATCGACCCCGCGGTCGCCCTCGGGCATCTTCAGCACGCTGAAGATGGTGCCGATGCTGACGTTGACGTCGATGTTGCTGGAGCCGTCGAGCGGATCGAACAGCAGCAGGTATTCGCCCTTGGGATAGCGGTTGGGCACGACGTAGATGCCGTCCATTTCTTCCGACGCCATGGCCGCCAGGTGACCGCCCCATTCGTTGGCCTCGATCAGCACCTCGTTGGCAATGATGTCGAGCTTCTTCTGCACCTCGCCCTGCACGTTCTCGCTGCCCGCCGAGCCGAGCACGCCACCGAGCGCGCCCTTGTTGACGGCCTGGCTGATGCTCTTGCAGGCGCGCGCCACCACCTCCAGCAGCAGGCGCAGTTCGGACGGGATGTGGCCGTGGCTGCGTTGCTGTTCGACCAGGTAGCGGGTGAGGGAAATCTTGGAACTCATGGGATGTCCTCTTGGTTTCTTGTGGTGTGCGGGCTCAGTCTGCCAAGGCGTGCGAGACGACTTCGCGCACGTCGTTGCTCAGGTCCGGCTTGGCGGCCACGCGGGCGATCGCCTCGCGCGCTGCGTTGCGGTAGGGTTCGGCCAGCTTCTTCCAGCGGTCCAGCGCGCGTGCCAGGCGGGCGGCGACCTGCGGGTTGATGGCATCGAGCTCCATCACGCGTTCGCTCCAGTACACATAGCCGGCGGCATCCGCACGGTGGAAGGCGCCCGGGTTGGCGTTGCAGTAGCTGAAGATCAGGCTGCGCGCGCGGTTGGGGTTGCGCAGGTTGAAGTCCGGGTGGTTCATGAGCTGGCGCACCGCCGGCAGCACCTGGCCGCCGCGGTCGCAGGCACCGGCCTGCAGCGCGAACCACTTGTCCAGCACCAGGGCCTCGTCCTTGAACAGGGCGTGGAAGCGCTCCAGCGCCGGGGCGGCCAGTTCGTGGCCGCTGTGCACCAGTGCGGCCAGCGCGTTGAAGCGGTCGGTCATGTTGCCGGCGTCTTTGAAACGCTGGTAGGTCTTGCCGGGCCAGACCACGTCGCCGGTGTCGCGGGCGGCCAGGCACAGCATAGTGAGTGCCATGCCGGCGAGCGAGCGGCGGCCGGCCGAGACGTGGTCGGGGCGGTAGCCGCCGTTGTCCTGGTGGGCCTCGAACGCCCACTGCCAGTCGTGCTGCAGCTCCAGCGCCAACTGCTCGCGCATGGCTTCGCGCACGGCGTGCACGCGCTGCGGGTCCACCACGTCGAGCTGTTCGGCCATATAGGTTTCCGACGGCAGCGTCAGCACCAGTTCCTTGAAGGCTGCGTCCAGCGTCGGGTGGCGCAGTACCTGGCGCATGGCCTCGATGTAGGCCGCATCCAGCACCTTGGCCTCGCCCGGCTGGGCGGCGCTGTGGATGAAGTGCAGGGCGCGCTTGAGCGCCAGGCGCTGGCCGGCTTCCCAACGGTTGAAGGGGTCGGTGTCGTGCGCCAGCAGCGTCAGCAGCTGGGCGTCGCTGTAGTCGCAGGCCAGCACCACCGGGGCACTGAAGCCGCGCAGCAGCGAAGGCACCGGCTCGGCGTCCACGTTGATGAAGCGCAGCGTCTGCGTGGCCTCGGTCAGCACGATGGTGCGCGAGCTCGGGCCGGGCTCGGTTTCGCCTTCGAGCTGCAGCGGCAGCGAGCGACCGTCGGCCGTCACCAGGCCCAGGCTGACCGGGATGACGAAGGGTTCCTTGAGGGCCTGGCCCGGGGTGGGGGCGCAGCTCTGCGCCAGGGTCAGCGTGTAGCTGCGGCTGGCGGCATCGAACTGGCTGGTGGCGGCCACACGTGGTGTACCAGCCTGGCTGTACCAGCGCTTGAACTGCGGCAGCAGGCGCGCCAGCTCGGACGTCGGGTTGGCATCGGCAACGGCCTGCGCGAACTCGTCGCAGGTGACGGCCTGGCCGTCGTGGCGCTGGAAGTACAGCGCCATGCCCTTGGCAAAGCCGTCGCGGCCCACCAGGGTCTGCATCATGCGCACAACCTCGGCACCCTTCTCGTAGATGGTGACGGTGTAGAAGTTGTTGATCTCGATGTAGGAGTCCGGGCGCACCGGGTGTGCCATCGGGCCGGCATCTTCAGGGAACTGGGCGGTGCGCAGCACGCGCACATCCTCGATGCGCTTGACGGCACGGGCCGACAGGTCACCCGCCAGGTCCTGGCTGAACTCCTGGTCGCGGAAGACGGTCAGGCCTTCCTTCAGGCTCAGCTGGAACCAGTCGCGGCAGGTGATGCGGTTGCCGGTCCAGTTGTGGAAGTACTCGTGACCCACCACGCTTTCGATGTTGGCGTAGTCGGCATCGGTGGCGGTGGCCTGGTTGGCGAGAACATACTTGGTGTTGAAGATGTTCAGGCCCTTGTTCTCCATGGCGCCCATGTTGAAGTCGCTGGTGGCGACGATCATGAAGCGCTCCAGGTCGAGCGGCAGGTTGAAGCGCGCCTCGTCCCAGGCGACCGACGCCATGAGCGAGTTCATGGCGTGCTCGGTCTTGTCCAGGTCGCCCGGACGCACGTAGACCTGCAGCAGGTGCTCCTTGCCACTGCGCGAGGTGATGCGCTGCTCGCGTGCCACCAGCTTACCGGCCACCAGTGCAAACAGGTAGCAAGGCTTCTTGTGCGGGTCGACCCACTTGGCAAAGTGGCGGCCTTCCTCCAGGTCGCCCTGGTCCACCAGATTGCCGTTGGACAGCAGCACCGGGTACTTGGCCTTGTCAGCACGCAGCGTCACGCTGTAGCTGGCCATGACGTCCGGGCGGTCCAGGAAGTAGGTGATGCGGCGGAAGCCTTCGGCCTCGCACTGCGTGAAGAAGGACTCGTTGCTCACGTACAGGCCCATGAGCTGGGTGTTCTTCGCCGGGTTGCAGGTGGTGAAGATCTCCAGCTCGAACGGCGCATCGCCTTCGGGCAGGTTTTCCAGTACCAGCTGGTTGCCGTCCATCTTGAAGCTGGTGCCCTGGCCGTTGACCAGCACGCGTGCCAGGTTCAGTTCCTCGCCGTCCAGGCGCAAGGCTTGGGCCGCCACGTCCGGGTTGCGGCGCAGCGTCATCTTGTTGAGCACGCGCGTCTTGGCCGGGTCGAGGTCGAAGGTCAGGTCGACGGTGTCGATCCAGAACGCCGGCGCGGCATAGTCCTCGCGCCGGATCACGGTGGCTTGTCCTTCACGCATGTCAAACTCCCTGCTTCAGAGAAGCTTCGATGAAGGCATCGAGGTCACCGTCGAGCACCTTCTGGGTGTTGCTGATTTCCACGTTGGTGCGCAGGTCCTTGATGCGGCTCTGGTCCAGCACGTAAGAGCGGATCTGGTGGCCCCAACCCACGTCGGTCTTGGTGTCTTCCAGCTTCTGCTGCTCGGCCATGCGCTTCTTCATCTCATGGTCGTACAGGCGGCTGCGCAGGCGGCGCCAGGCGACGTCGCGGTTGCTGTGCTGGCTGCGGCTGTCCTGGCACTGCACCACGATGCCAGTGGGGATGTGCGTCAGGCGCACGGCCGAATCGGTCTTGTTGATGTGCTGGCCGCCGGCTCCGCTGGCGCGGTAGGTGTCGGTACGCACGTCGGCCGGGTTGATGTCGATCTCGATCGAGTCATCGATTTCCGGGTAGACGAAGACGCTGGCAAAGCTAGTGTGGCGGCCGCCCGAGGAATCGAACGGGCTCTTGCGCACCAGGCGGTGTACGCCTGTCTCGGTGCGCAGCAGGCCGTAGGCGTAGTCGCCCTCGATCTTGATGGTGGCGCTCTTGATGCCGGCGGTGTCGCCCGGCGTCTCGTCTTCCACCGTGCTCTTGAAGCCCTTGCGCTCGGCGTACTTGAGGTACTGGCGCAGCAGCATGCTGGCCCAGTCGCAGGCCTCGGTGCCGCCGGCGCCGGCCTGGATGTCCAGGAAGCAGTTGCTCGGGTCGGCCGGCTGGTTGAACATGCGGCGGAACTCGAGCTGCTCCACCGTCTCGGCCAGCTTGGCCGCTTCGGCTTCGAGGGTGTGCAGGCCGGCCTCGTCACCCTCGTCCTTGCTCATCTCGAACAGCTCGCTGTTGTCCGCCAGCTCGCTGGTGAGCTGGTTGATGGTGACGACCACGTCGTCCAGCGCTTTCTTTTCCTTGCCCAGCTCCTGGGCGCGCTTGGGGTCGTTCCAGACCGCCGGGTCTTCCAGCGAGGCGTTGACCGTCCTCAGCCGTTCTGCCTTGGCATCGTAGTCAAAGATACCTCCGTAGCTCGACCGTGCGCTGGCTCAGGTCGGCGAGCCGGGTGCCAATGGCATTGATCTGTTCTGCGTCCATCATGGGGAATCCTGTGTGTTCTGTGAGGGAGGGCGCTGCCGGGCAGCATAAAACCGCCGAAATGGCCCAAAACCCCATATTTTAGTTGGCGCCCCGGGTTTGGGCCGCAAAGTTAGCCTTTACTGCAGACGGCCGGCCCTCAGGCCAGGAAGTCCTCGATCAGTCGCGCCAGCTGCGCTGGCTGGTCGTGGTGCAGCATGTGACCGGCGTCTTCGATGAGGGCCCGGCGCAGTTGCGGCACCGATTTCAGCCGTTGATGGTATTCGTCCAGCGTGTACCTGCCTTGCCACCACTGGGCCATCTGGTTCTCGCTGGCTTCCACCGCCAGCACCGGGGCGCTGATGCGCTGGTAGATCTCCAGCACCTCGTCCACGCGGTAGAGCTGGGCGTTGATGACCTTGTGCGCGGCGTCGCCCAGGATCTCCCACTGGCCCTGCGCGTTGGGCCGGGCCCAGTGTTGCGCCAGCCACTGTGCCTTGTCGGCGCCCAGGCGCGGGTTGGTCTTCATCAGGCGGCCGGCCACGCCCTCCACGCTGTCATAGCTCTTGAGCGCCATCTCACCCCGGTGCAGGCTTTTGAGTTCGTCCATCCATTTGGCATAGCGCCCGGCGGCTTGCGACGGCTTGGTGGTCGGCATGCCGAAACCTTCCAGGTTGACCAGGCGGCGGATGCGCTCCGGCCGGCTGCCGGCGTAGAGCATGACCACGTTGCCGCCCATGCTGTGGCCGACCAGGTCCACCGGCCGGTCGCCGGCGTAGTGGTCGAGCAAAAAGTCCAGGTCGGCCAGGTAGTCGGGGAACCAGTAGTTGTCGTGCCCCGGGCATTCTGTGAGCCCGAAGCCGCGCCAATCGGCGGCGATGACGGTGCGGCCTTGCATGAAGGTGTCGCTGAAAGCATCGACCACGAATTGGTAGGAGGCAGCAACGTCCATCCAGCCGTGCATCAGCACCAGCGGGGGCAGGTCGGAGCGGGCGGCGCCCCAGTGCAGCACGTGGTAGTGCAGGTTGCGGATCGGGGTGAATTCGCTTTGGGCGGGACGGCGGGCTTGGTACATTTCGTAGGGTCTGTTCACACTGATTTCTTATGATGCGTTGCGGAACAAAAAGGTCATGCGGTAGGCGCGTGGACGCCGCCGGGGTCCTCCCCCGGCAAGTCCGCGCAACACCCCGCATGGCCTTTTTTGGCCGCAACCCGGAGGGAACGTGGTTAAAACCGCGCCACTCGTCGTTGCATTCCTAGCCCAGGCGGCCAGCCTGGGCGTCGTCGCGCGCCTAGATTGGCGCGGTTCTAATCACGTTCGCACATGAGAAATCAGTGTGAACAGACCCTAATCATAAGGAGACGCGGCATGGCGACCAGTCAACACCGGGACAACTACCACGCGCTGCACAGCCAGTTCCGCTGGCTGGTGCCGGACGAGTTCAACATCGCCGAGGTCTGCAGCCGGCGCTGGGCACAGGCCTCGGATGCTACTAAAAGAATAGCTGTCTACGCCGACGGAGCGGGTGTTGAGCCCCGATTTCATACCTATGCCGAGTTGCAGCACCAGGCCAACCGCCTGTCGGGCGCGCTGGCGTCGCTGCGCGTCGGCAAGGGCGACCGGGTGGCGATCGTCATGCCGCAGCGTTTCGAGACCGCAGTGGCCTACATGGCGGTGCTGCAGTTGGGCGCGGTGGCGGTGCCGCTGTCGCAGCTGTTCGGGCCGGAAGCCCTGGAATTCCGCCTGCGCGACAGCGATGCCGCGGTGGCGATCTGCGACGACAGCGCCATCCTGAATGTGCTGGAGGCACGCAACACCTGCGAGGCCCTGCGCCACGTGATCGGTGTCGGCGACAGCGCCAACGGTGACGCCGGCGGCGGTGCCGCCGCCATGGCCGACCTCGACTATGCCACGCTCTTGGCCGCCCAGCCAGCCGAGTATGCGCCGGTGGCCACGCAGGCTGACGACCCGGCGGTGCTGATCTACACCAGCGGCACCACCGGCAACCCCAAGGGTGCGCTGATTCCGCACCGTGCCCTGATCGGCAACCTGACCGGCTTTGTCTGCAGCCAGAACTGGTTCGGGTTCGATCCGCAGGCGCGCGGGCCGTTGCCCGAGTTGCCGCAGCCCAAGACGCGCAGCGTCTTCTGGTCGCCGGCAGACTGGGCGTGGACCGGGGGGCTCATGGATGCGCTCCTGCCCACGCTCTACTTCGGCCGCCCCATCGTGGCCTACAACGGCCGCTTCAGCCCGCAGGTGGCGTTCGAGCTGATGCAGAAGTACGACGTGACGCACACCTTCCTCTTCCCGACGGCGCTCAAGGCCATGATGAAGGCCTACCCGCAGCCCAGGAAGTTCTTCAAGCTCAAGCTGCAGGCCATCATGAGTGCCGGCGAGGCCGTGGGCGATGCGGTGTTCGGCTACTGCCAGCGCGAACTGGGCGTGACGGTCAACGAGATGTTCGGCCAGACCGAGGTCAATTACATCGTCGGCAACTGCAGCATCTTCTATCCGGCCAAGCCCGGCAGCATGGGCAAGGGCTACCCGGGTCACCGGGTGGCGGTGATCGACGAGGCGGGCAACGAGTGCCCCGCCGGCGTGGTGGGCGAGGTGGCGCTGCACCGGCTGGATGTGCATGGCGAGCCGGACCCGATCTTCTTTCTGGGCTACTGGAAAAACCCGCAGGCCACACTGGCCAAGTTCACTGGTGACTGGTGCCGCACCGGCGACCTGGCACTGCGCGATGCCGACGGTTACCTCTGGTACCAGGGCCGCTCGGATGACGTCTTCAAGGCCGCCGGCTACCGCATCGGTCCGGGCGAGATCGAGAACTGCCTGGTCAAACACCCCGCGGTGGCCAACGCCGCTGTGGTGCCCAAACCGGATGCCGAGCGCGGCGCGCTGGTCAAGGCCTATGTGGTGCTGACGCCGGAAGCCGCGGCCGAGCGCGGTGACGAGCCGATCTCGCGCGAGGCATGGGAGACGCGGCTGATGATCGACCTGCAGCGCCATGTGAAGGGCAAGCTCGCGCCCTACGAGTACCCGAAGGAGGTCGAGTTCGTTGACGCCCTGCCCATGACCACCACCGGCAAGGTGCAGCGCCGCGTGCTGCGCCTGCAGGAAGAGGCGCGCGCGCGCCAGGCCGGCGTGCTGCCGCCAGCCTGAATTGTCTGGATGAGTTCCCTGGAGTTTTCTGTCTGATGAAGAACGTACAACTGGGCCGCAGTGCGCTGCAGGTCCCCCCCATCTGCCTGGGTACCATGACCTTTGGTGAGCAGGTGAACGAAGCCGACGCCCATGCCATCCTCGACCGGGCGCTGGAGCGCGGCGTCAACTTCCTTGACACCGCCGAGATGTACGCGGTGCCGGCGCGTGCTGAGACCTGTGGCGCCACCGAGCGCATCCTCGGCAACTGGTTTGCCCGCCGTCCCGGCGCGCGGCAGAAGGTAGTGCTGGCGACCAAGGTGGCCGGGCCCTCGCGCAATATGCCCTGGATCCGCAACGGCAGCACCAACCTCACCGCGGCCGATATCGTGGCCGCCTGCGATGCCAGCCTGCAGCGCCTGCAGACCGACGTCATCGACCTCTACCAGATCCACTGGCCGGTGCGCCATGTGCCGATGTTCGGCCTGATGTACTTCGACCCCGCCAAGGACGACGCCACCGTCAGCAGCATCCACGAGCAGCTCGAAGCGCTGGGGCAGCTGGTCAAGGCGGGCAGGGTGCGCGCCATCGGTCTGTCGAACGAGACGCCCTACGGCGTGCACGAGTTCGTCCGCCTGGCTGAGCAGCATGGACTGCCGCGCGTGGCCACGGTGCAGAACCCTTACTGCCTGATCAACCGCACGGTGGAAAACGCGCTGGACGAGACGCTGCACCGGCTGGAGGTGTCGCTGCTGGCCTACTCGCCGCTGGGCTTTGGCCTCTTGACCGGCAAGTACGATGCGCACGGTCACAGCGGTCCGGACGCGCCGCAGTCTGCGCGCATCGCCAAGTTCGAGAGCGTGCGCAAGCAGCGCTGGGGTCGGGCCGAGGCGCTGGAAGCGGCGCGCCGCTACAACGCGCTGGCCCGCGAGCATGGCCTCACGCCGACGCGCATGGCGCTGGCCTTCTGCTACACCAAGTGGCAGGTGGCCAGCACCATCATTGGTGTCACCTCGCTGGCCCAGCTGGACGAAAACCTGGATGCTTGGGGCACCACGCTGAGCCCCGAATTGATGGACGCCATCGACGCTGTCCGCAAGGACCTGCGGGACCCAGCGGTATGACGGGGTCTGCGTTCAGTTGGCGATGTAGCGTCCGGCGCGGTGGTTGATGGCCAGCGTCAGGTTCAGCATCGCCGCGCCCACGACCGACAGTGCCACCTGCGTCAGCGGTGCCGTGGCCAGCGCCAGCAGCAGGATCAGCAGGTCCACCACCATCTGCACATGACCGGCGCGCCAGCCGCGCGTCTCCTGCAGCCAGAAGGCCAGAATGCCCACGCCGCCCAGGCTGGCGCGGTGGCGGAACAGGATCAGGAAACCCACCCCCAGCAGCACGCCGCCGATCAACGCCGCATACAGCGGCGCCAGCTGCTCGAAGCGGATGAACTGCGGCGTGAGCTCGGTCAGCACCGACAGCAGGGCCACCGCCGCCATGGTCTTGTAGAGGAAAGCGCGGTCCATGCGGCGCCAGGCCAGCACGTAAAAGGGCAGGTTGAGCACGAAGAACACGGGGCCGAAGCCCCAGCCCATGCCGTAGTGCAGCAGGAAAGCCAGTCCGGCCGTACCGCCGCTGAGCAGGTGGGCGTGCTGGAACAGTGCCACCGCCAGCGCGATCAGCGCGGTGCCGGACAACAGGGCCAGGGCATCTTCGTAGCGGGTGTGGTGCAGGGCGGCAGTATCTTGCGTGAGGCTCATGCGACGGAATTGTGCATGAGCGCTCGCGCGCTTCGCGTGGTGCGGCGATGACGTGATGCCGCGCTCAGGGCAGGCGGGTCACCATTTCGCGTGCCGAAGCTTCGACGATGCGCTTCATGGAGACATAGGTCTGGCTCATCGACTCCTGGGCCACCACCGACTCCTGCGAGCCCTCCCAGGCGACCGAACCGTCCGTGGTGTCCCAGATCTGCAGGAACAGCCGGATCGTGCTGGACTTGGTCTCCATCATGCGCACGCCCAGCAGGCCCCAGCGTTCCCGCGATTCCTGCCGGAACGATGCCAGCTTGAGCTGGGCCAGGTAGCGGGTGCCGGTGGCCTTGCCGACGCGTTGCAGTGTCTCGCGGTCGAAGATGCCGGCCGAGCGGTAGTCCTCGAACATCTGGCGGTAGTCGCGCGTCAGGCCGGACCGGTTCACCGCGCTCAGCGTCTGCGGCAGCGACACCACGCGCAGCTCGGGGCGCAGGTCCTTCAGCACCTCGGTGAAGCCCAGGGCCAGGGCTTGCCGGTCCTCTTCCTGGCCGGTGACGGACGAGGGCGTGATGAAGGCAATGCCGCCGGCGTTGAGCTCGCCGGCTCGCAGATTGATGGTCAACACCTGCGTGGTTGGTGTGATCGGTGGCGCATCGTCCGGGTGTGAGCTGGCGCAGGCGGTCACCAGCAGGGCCAGCCCGATCACCGTCGCAGCGCGGAGCCGGGCCCGCGCATGTTGCCAGCTGTTTGTCTTCATTTCACTCTCCGTAACGACATGGGTGTAGTTCTGAATTCTGTGCGTGCAGCCCGTTCATCCGCGGGGCTGAAGCAGGTCCGCTTGCCGTTGCCGCAGGCCGGCGGGCATCTTCAAGGTCTGGCGATCCCAGCCTTCGATGGTCAGCACCTGCGCCAGACAGGTTTCCAGCGCGGCATGGGCCTGGACGGCGGCGGTGGCGATGGCCTCGTGGGTGCCGGCATGGCTGCCGGGCGCACTCTGGCAGTCACGCTGGTAGCGGTACAGCTCACGCAGGCGCCGGATCTCGGCCGCCACCTGGCCAGGGCAGGCACAGCTGTAGAGCATGGCCTCTTCGACGATCTTCAGCAGTTCGTCATCCGTGAACGTCTTCGCCAATTCCATTGCGTGCGGTGCTCCGAGGCGCCTGGACGGCGCTGCTGGAAATCATACCCGGCCGATGGAAAATCACGCCATGGCCAAGAAAGAACATGTTTCCGAAACGCCGGCCACCCAGCTGCTGAAAGCGCACAAGGTGGACTACACCGAGCACCCTTATGAGTACCTGGAACACGGCGGCGCCCAGCACAGCGCGCAGGTGCTGGGCTGGGACCCGTACACCGTGGTCAAGACACTCATCATGCAGGACCAGGACGCCAGGCCGCTGGTGGTGCTGATGCACGGCAACCGCAAGGTGTCGACGAAGAACCTGGCGCGCCAGATCGGCGCCAAGTCAGTCGAGCCCTGCAAGCCCGAGGTGGCTAACCGCCACAGCGGCTACCTGGTCGGAGGCACCTCGCCCTTCGGCACCCGCAAAACCATGCCGGTCTACATTGAAGAGACCATCCTGGGGCTGCCGCGCATCCTGATCAACGGCGGGCGACGCGGCTACCTGGTCGGCATCGACCCGCAGGTGTGTGTTCAGCTGCTGGGCGCGAAGCCGGTCCAGTGTGCACTTGCCGAGTGAGGTGGTCGTGCCGCCGGTGGCGCTGCGTTAGCGCTCCACCGGCTTGTCGGCAAAACGCATGGAGAAATCTACGGCCTGGATGTCCTTGATCAACGCACCGACGGAAATCCGGTCCACGCCGGTTTCCGCATAGGCGCGCAGCGTCTCAAAGTTCACGCCGCCGGAGATTTCCAGGCTGCAGCGGCCGTCGGCCAGGCGCACGGCTTCCCGGATGGTGTCGAGTGACATGTTGTCCAGCAGCACCATGGTCACACCCGCCTCCAGCGCCTCGCGCAGCTGGTTGAGGGTCTCGACCTCGACCTGGATGAAGCTGGCACGGTCGGCCAGGGTCTGTGCGGCGCGGAAGGCGGCGGTCAGGCCGCCGGCCGCGGCGATGTGGTTTTCCTTGATCAGGATGGCGTCATACAGGCCCATGCGGTGGTTCTTGCCGCCACCGCAGCGTACGGCGTACTTTTCGGCCACGCGCAGGCCGGGGATGGTCTTGCGGGTGTCGAGCACGGCGGCGCGTGTGCCACGCACAGCGTCGACATAACGTGCTGTCTTGGTGGCCACGGCGCTCAGGGTCTGCAGGAAGTTCAGGCAGGTGCGCTCGGCGGTGAGCAGCTCGCGCGCCTTGCCGCTGATCTCCACGATCTTCTGGCCCGGTTCGCAGCGCTGCCCGTCCGTCACGTTCCATCGCGCCACCGCACCGGGAGCCAGGCGGCGCAAGACCTCGGTGACCCAGGGCTGGCCGCAGATCACCGCGGCTTCACGGCAGATGATGGTGGCCACGGCGTCACGTTCGGCCGGCACCAGGGCTGCGGTCAGGTCGCCGCTGCCGACGTCTTCTTCAAGCGCACGCGCCACATCGCGTTGCACCTGGTCCAGGAACTCTTGGTCAGTCATGTCTAGCCTATCTTTCAATCAGTTGTCTTGTGCCCGAGGTCCCGCCGCAGCACCACCGGCTTGCCACCCAGGCGATGCTTGCAGACCCAGTGTGCCAGCGCTGAATCGAGGTAGTCGGCATGGCCGGGAAACCAGCCTGCCAACTCATCCGCGAGGCGTCGGCATACGGCCACGTCGCCTTGCGCCAGCAACTCTCCCACCTGCCGCACGGAATCCAGCACCGCTGCATGCTCCTCCATGTGGCACGCGCGGGCCGGAAAGTCGGTTTCCACCATCCAGCGGTCCTCGGTATCGAAGTGTGCCTTCAAATGTGCCGCCACGGCCTGCAGACGATCAGGCAATTCTGCCGTTTCCGCCAACTGCAACGCGGCCACGACATCGACAAATTCCTCATGCAGGGCATCCATCGGGGCATAACCCAGCAGCAGCGCGTCGCTCCAGTCCAGGGGGGAAGAGTCAGTCATCGCCTCACTTCAGCAGCAGCAACGCTGCTAACACGGTCAAGAACACCAGGAGAACGCGGCGGAAGCGATTTTCGTCCAGATGCTGACGCAAGGCCTTGCCGGCCATCAGCCCGGCTGCCATCGGCAGCAGGGCCAGCGCCGACAGCCCGAACTTGGCTGCGTCCAGTGCGCCGAAGTACAACATGGCTGCATACAGGGGCAGGGCGCCTGACAGGTAGATGATACTGATGCTGCCGATAAAGGCCTCCCGCTCAAGCCGCAACGCCATCAGGTAGGTGATCATCACCGGTCCGGTGAGCGAGGACACGCCACCCAGCAGGCCGGAGAGCAGGCCGACCCCGGCACCCACCAGTCCTTCGCGCGCAGGTGCGATCTGCCAGGTGGGGCGCCAGGCCATCAGGGCGACCGCCAGCAGCACCGCACCGGCCAGCATGGCGTTGAGCTGCGCGTGGCTCATGTCCAGGGTCATGCGTACGGTGAGCACGGTGGCCACGAATTGCGCGGCAATCAGACCGCCGAAGCGCCGCAGGCTGGCCCGCAGGCGCCTGCCCTCGATCGCTTGCAGCAGATTGGACGACAGGACCGGGATGACCAGCAGTGCGATGGCGGACGCCGCTGGAATGCCCAGCGACAGCAACGGGACCGCGACCAGCGGCAGGCCGACGCCCAATGCCCCCTTGACCAGTCCACCCAGCACAAAGGCCAGGGCGAACAGGGCCCAGGGAATGTCCCAGTTCATCAGTGGCGGCAACCCAAGATCACTCGGATTTCAGCTCGGCGGCCTTGCCCGCCCTGGCCATCTGCTCCACCTCGCGCACGATCACCTGACCATATTCCGCCGGCCCGGCGCCGACGGGGTCGATGACGGCGCCATGCAGGGTCTTGACGACTTCGGGCATCTTTACCACCTCGGCAATCTCGCGGCTCACGCGGTCGATGGCGTACTGCGGCGTACCGGCTGCCGCCATGACGCCGATGACCACCGAGAAGTCGAAGCCCGGAATCGTCTCGGACACGGTGGGAATCTCCGGTGCCTGGGCCGAACGTGTCAGGGCGTTGCTGGCCAGCACCCGGACCTGGCCGTTCTTCACGAAGCCCGAGATCGACGGCAGGGCCGCGACCGAGAAATCGACCTGCCCGCCGACCAGCGCCGGTGTGGACTGACCCGAGCCGCGGAAGGGAATGTGACGGATATCCAGACCTTGGGACGCCTTGAGCGCCTCCATCGTCAGGTGGTGGGTTGAGCCGATGCCGGAGGAACCGTAGGTGAGCTCTCCCGGCTTGCTCTTGGCCAGTGCAATCATCTCGCCCAGCGAATTCACATTGGTCTTGGGGTGGGCCACGATGAAGAGGGGGGAGCGCGCGATGAGCGACACCGGCAGGATGTCCTTGCCGTACTTGTACGGCAGGGACTTGTTGAGCAGTGGCGTGATCGACAGCATGGAGCCGTCCGAGACGATGAAGGCGTGGCCGTCGCCCGGGGAGTTCTGCATCAGGCTCTGGTAGGCCACCACGCCGTTGCCGCCCGGCTTGTTGTCGACGACGACGCTCTGGCCCAAGCGGTCACCCAGCCGCTGCGCCACGATCCGGGCAACAGTGTCAGGAAGGCCCCCAGCAGCGTAGGGAACGATGAACTTGACAGGCTTGGTCGGGTAGCTCGTCTGCGCCAGTGTCGCCATGGGGGCGAGCAACACGCCGGTGATGAGCGCCATCAGGGTGTTTCGTTTCATGCTTGTCTCCTGTAGGTGTGATGTGTCGGAAGCGGCTGCCGGAAGAAACGATGACTTGCCATTTGGTTAGATGGCTAAGATAATTCATTCTTGCAAACGGCTTGATCCTTGTCAATATGGAAAACCTATCCCTCGGTTAGTCGCATGTCCAACGCCTCACCTGCCTTCATGTCCTTGTCTGTGACGCGCGCCGAGCCTGCCGCGCGCGGCATCCAGCGCTTCGAGTTGCGCCATCCCGACGGGGCCGAGCTGCCGCCCTTTACGGCGGGTGCTCATGTTGCCGTGCGTACGCCCAGCGGAGCGCTGCGCCAATATTCGCTGGCCGGCGATCCGGCCGACCGCAGCCGCTACCTCATCGCGGTCAAGCGTGAGGGCAATGGCCGTGGCGGCTCGCTCAGTCTTGTCGACGGCGTGCGCGCCGGGCAGACGCTGGAGGTCGGCCTGCCGCAGAACCTGTTCGAGCTCGATGCCCGTGCGCGCAGCTTCGTGCTGATTGCCGGCGGCATCGGCATCACGCCACTCATGTCGATGGCGCGTCACCTGCTGGCCGAGGGCACGCGGCCATTCACGCTCTACTACCTCACGCGCGATCCCGAGAGCAGCGTCTTCCTGGACGAGTTGGGCGGGGCTGACTTTGCGCCCCATGTGGTGCTGCACCACGATGGTGGGGATCCGTCACGTGGCTACGACCTGTGGCCGGTGCTGGAGAAGCCCGGCAGCACGCAGGGCCGGCACGTCTACTGCTGCGGACCCGCGCCGCTGATGGAGGCGGTGCGTGACATGACGGGCCATTGGCCGTCGAGCGCAGTGCATTTCGAGAGCTTTGGTGCCGATACCCGTCCCCACGCCGATGACCAGCCCTTCGAGGTCCGCTTGGAGCGCAGTGGACGCATCTTCGAGGTTCCCGTCGGGCGGTCCATCCTCGACGAACTGCGCGCGCAGGGCGTGAGTGTGTCGAGCTCTTGCGAAAGCGGCACTTGCGGTTCCTGCAAGACTGGGCTGCTCGATGGCCAAGCCGATCACCGGGACCTGGTGCTGATGGACGAGGAAAAGAAGGACCACATCATGGTCTGTGTCTCGCGCGCCAAGTCGCCCTGCCTGGTGCTAGACCTGTGAGCGCATCCTCTGCTCCGATCCGCATCGGCGTGCTGGGCCTGGGGCGCGCCTTCACACTGATGTTGCCGACGTTTGCTGGCGATGCACGTGTGCAGCTGGTGGCGGCCTTCGACCCGCGTGATGCTGCGTGTGAAGCCTTTGTCCGGACCTTCGGCGGGCGTGCCCATGCGTCGGCTGAAGCCGTGTGTGCTGATCCCGCGGTGGAGTGGGTGTACGTCGCCACGCCGCATCAGCTGCACGCGGCGCACGCGGAAATCGCCGCCGCCCATGGCAAGCACGTGCTGGTGGAGAAGCCGATGGCGCTTACGTTGGCCGATTGCGCGCGCATGATCGAGGCCTGCGAGCGCGCTGGCACGCAGCTGATCGTCGGCCACAGCCACAGCTTCAATGCACCGGTGCTCACTGCCCGGGAGCTGATCGCGAGCGGCGAGTTCGGCGCGGTGCGCTTCATTCATGCCATGCAGTACACCGACTTCCTGTACCGCCCGCGCCGGCCGGAGGAGCTCGACACCCGGCAAGGCGGCGGCGTGATCTTCAGCCAGGCCGCGCACCAGATTGATGTCGTGCGCCTGTTGGCTGGCGGCCAGACCACCAGTGTGCGCGCCATCACCGGGCGCTGGGATCCTGCCCGTCCCACCGAGGGGGCCTACAGTGCGTTGTTGCGCTTTGCCGATGGTGCGTTTGCCAGTGTGAGCTACAACGGCTACGGCTATTACGACACGGACGAGCTGATGGATGGCGTGGGAGAGCTCGGACGTCCCAAGCATCCGCAGGCCCATGCCCAGACGCGCGCGCGGCTGGCCGGCGTGAGTGATGAGCAGGCCGAGGCGGCTCTGAAGGCAGAGCGCAATTTCGGTGGCCGGCTCTACGAGCCTGCCACGCCCGTTGCCCCCGATGCCTGCCAGCATTTTGGGCCGGTCATTGTCAGTTGTGAACGGGGCGATCTGCGCCTGACGCCACGGGGCGTGCGCGTGTTCGACGCCCAGGGCGAACACTTTGTCGCCGCACCCTTGCCGGCGGTGGCCCGCGCCGAGGTGGTGGACGAGCTTTGGGCCGTGGCACGCCGGGGTGAGGCTCCGCGGCACGGCGCGCGCTGGTCGCGTGCCACCGTCGAGGTCTGCTTGGCCATGCTGGAATCCTCGCGGTGTGGGGCCGATATCATGCTGCACCACCAGGTCCCGGCGACCTGACTGCTTTCCCATGCCCCAGACCGACCACACCCAGCACCTGCTTCGCCATTGGCGCGAGGCGGTTCCCGATGACCGCCTGGCTCACCTCATCCGCGACGTCGCCCGTGCCCAGATGCGCGCGCTGCAGCAACGCCTGAACACGCATGGCGTGTCCTTCGGCCATTGGACGTTCCTGCGCATCCTCTGGATCAAGGACGGGCTGACCCAGCGCGAACTCAGCGAACTCGCCGGCGTCATGGAGCCCACCACCTTCAGCGCCATGAAGGCCATGGAAACCATGGGCTTCATCGAACGTCGCCACCTGCCCGGCAACCGGAAGAACGTGCACGTCTTCCTGACGCGCCAGGGGCGTGCGTTGGAGAAGGAACTGGTGCCGCTGGCCGAGGAGGTCAACCGCATCAGCGTGCAGGGCCTGTCCGAAAAGAGCATCGCCACCGTGCGCAAGAGCCTGCTGGCGATGATCGAGAACCTGGCCGCCGACGAAGACGGCCCGTGCGGCCAGGATCAGATGGCGTAAGACTCGTACGTCGCCGGATGGAAGATCTCATCCACGCTCAGGCGCCGTGATGACAGCCCCTGGGTATGGTGGTGCCGCAGAAAGGTGTCGATCGTCGGGCGGTTCGGTGCCACGCCGTAGGACCAGAAGTCCTCGCCCAGGGTCTCGCGGGCAGCCTTGAGCTGCTCCTCCACGAAAGGCAGCGTCACCTTGGTGGCCGAGGTATCCGACAGTGCTTCCAGGGCGGCCGCCTTGGCTTGGCTGAAGGCCTTGAACACCGCACCTGGCAACCACGGGTGCTGCTCGGCCAGGGTCTTGCGCACGCCCACCACATGCATGATGGGAAAGACACCGGTGCGACGGTAGTAGTCCTTGGCAGCGGCAGTCGGATCGTCGAACAGCCAGCCGATGTCCGGGTTCGCCAAGACATGGGCAGACGGCGGGCGCGGTGCCATGAAGCCGTCGATCTCGCCGCGATCGAGCAGCTCGGAGATAGTCGTGTCGTCCGGCGCGTTTTCCAGCCGTACGCCAGGCGGCAGCTGCAGCGCGATCTTCTCGGGTCGACCCGGGGTCTCGATACCGCCGCGCACCCAGACGACATCCTCCGGCGCGACCCCATAGTCGTCATGCAGGATGGCGCGCGCCCAGACGTTGGCACTGAGCTGGTATTCGGGCAAGCCGATGCGCTTGCCCTTGAGGTCTTCCGGCCGCCGGATGCGGTCCTTGCGCACGTAGATCGAGGTGTGACGGAAGGCGCGCGACAGGAACACCGGCACCGCGATGTACGGGCTGTCGCCCTTGGCCGTCTTGACGCAGTAACTGGAGAAGGACAGTTCGGAGATGTCGAACTCCTGGCTGCGCATGGCGCGGAAGAACATCTCTTCGGGGTAGAGGTTCATGTAGACCGGATCGACACCGTCGATCAGCACACGCCCGTCGAGCAGCGCGCGCGTGCGGTCGTAGTCGCCCATGGCGACGGAGAGTTGCAGTTTGCTCATGGATGGAACGTGTCTCAGGCCTTGACGGTGTAGGCCGTGTCGAGGCCCTGTGGCGCTTCATCGCCCGCCCAGACGTAGCGCGCGGCGTAGTCGCGCCAGTCGGTCTCCTTGGGAATGACGCTCTGGTAGGAACAGACCGAGGCGGCGACCGCCTGATCACCTGTGCCGATGGCCGGCGCGCCGCTGTTGAATGCACGCACTGCCTCGACCATCTGCTTGCGGAACTCGACGATGGCCAGGTCGCTGGCGCCCAGACGGTCCTGCGTGCGGTCGGCAATGGCGCCCATGGTCAGCCACATCGCCATGTCCTGGTTGGGAATGCCGCGGATGCCCGTGAAGTTGCCGGCATTCATGGCCTGGCGGTCCTGCCAGAAGCGGTTCTCGTAGTTGCGCAGCGGCCGGTAGTGCGCGTCCAGGTCCACCCCGACCGTCTGGCCCAGGAACTTGCGCCAGGTCTCGGTCTCGGGGACCTGCGCGGGATGGCCCCAGGCGATGAAGTAGAAGCAGGTGTGGGTATCGTCAGCCGGCACGTTGACGTTGGCCACGTTGTAGAGGTTGTTGGGCGGGATCAGCACCGTCCAGGGCGCGACGAACACGGTCGTGCGCACGTAGTCGTGCGTCTGGGCATTGAAGATCGGACGACGGATCGCCGCGTAGCGGAAGCCGTAGCCGCTACGCTGCACCTGCAGGCGTGGTGCCTTGTCGGTCGACGGACGCAGCCAGTTCTTCTCATTGGCCTCGGCGCCGTGCACCCGTGCCGGCACCATGTCCGAACTGTGCAGGCTGGAACTGTGCGCCGAGTCGATGGCGCCTTCCAGGATCTGTGCCCAGTTGACCGGTATCACCACCTTGGCAATGCTCACGCGGGCTTCTGCCGTCGGCGCCCAGCGCGGCGGCTCGAACTCGGGCATGGTGTCAGCCGGGCCCATGTAGGCCCAGACCATGCCGCCCCACTCCTTGACCGGGTAGGCCTTGTGGCGGGTCTTGTCCGCCATGCCGCTGGCGGCAGGCTCCGACGGCATTTCCATCACTTTGCCGCTCACGTCCATCTTCCATCCGTGATACAGGCAACGCAGGCCGCCTTCTTCGTTACGTCCGAACACCAAGGAGGCACGGCGGTGCGGGCAGTATTCGTCCATCACGCCGACGCGGCCATCGCTGTCACGGAACACCACCAGGTCTTCCCCCAGGATGCGCGCTTTCACCGGCGTGCCGTCCGCGTCGGCCACCTCTTCCTGCAGACAGATCGGCACCCAGTGCCGGCGCATCAACTGGCCCATGGGCGCGCCGTTTTCGACGCGGCAAAGCAAGTCGTTCTCTTCAGCTGTCATCATGGTTCGTCTCCGGTTCGCGCCTGCGCATCTGGCTGCCACAGCGCGTTAATAATTAGAGATCTAATAATAAATCTGGCGTGACGTGACTGTCAAGGAGCGGTACCGGACGACCCGACGCGGCAGCCGGCCGCGGGTCAACGGCGCGCTGGCAGAATAGCGGTCCGTTGTTTGCGGGGCGGTCACAGCGATCAGCCCCTCTGAGGAGTTTGCATGGAGTCGTTCTTCCCCGTCCTGGCCGCCGTGGCCGCCTACCTGGTGGGTTCGTTGTCATTTGCCGTCATCGTCAGCCGCGTCATGGGCCTGAACGACCCGCGCACCTACGGCAGCAAGAACCCGGGGGCCACCAATGTGCTGCGTTCGGGCTCCAAGAAGGCGGCCATTGTCACGCTGCTGCTGGATGCCGCCAAGGGCTGGCTGCCGGTGGCGCTGGTGCGCTGGTTCGGTCCGGCCTGGGGGATGGAGGGCGGCACGCTGGCCTTGGTCGGGCTGGGCGCCTTCCTGGGCCATCTCTATCCGGTGTTCTTCCGCTTCGAAGGCGGCAAGGGCGTGGCCACCGCGCTGGGCGTGCTGCTGGGGCTGGACTGGGTGCTGGGGCTGGCCACGGCGGCCACCTGGCTCATCATGGCCTACTTCTTCCGCTATTCTTCACTGGCCTCGCTGACCGCCGCCGTGTTTGCGCCGGTGTACTACATCTTCGGCGACGGTCTGGCCTGGCAGATGCAGGGGGCGGTGCTGCTGGCGGTGAGTGTCATGTCGCTGCTGCTGATCTATCGTCATGCCGAGAACATCGGCCGACTGGCCCGCGGCACGGAGTCGAAGATCGGGCAGAAGAAATAGGCCGGTTCAGGCCGTATCAGGCCGGCTGCGCCGCGAGGTGCGCGCCGAGTTGCAGCACCAGATGGTGGTTGATGCGCTGGCGTACCAGTGCGGTGGTCAGCGCCGACTTCAGTGACGGCCGGCCCTGGGCCGGGCTGTGCAGGCGCGGGCGCGGCAGCGCAGCACCCGCCGCGTCGGTGACGATGGCCACGAAGGGCAGGTTGGCCTTGGGGCTGCGCCGCACCACCACGGCCACCGAGTTGTCTTCCATACGCACATAGGTGCCCGGCGGGCACAGACCGACGGCCCGCACCAGCGCGTGGCCGACGGCGTCATTGTAGGGCGCAGCGCTGCTGATGATGCTGCGTACCGACTCGGTTGCGCTGCGGCCCTCGCGCGACTTGCGCGGCGAGATCATGGCGGCGTAACGGTCCACCACGCGCAGGATGCTGACCAGCCGCTGGCGGGCGGGCAGCAGGCGCAACTCCACCTTGTCGCTTTCTTCCTCATGGTGGTGGCCCACCACCTCCAGCCAGAGCTCGTCGGTGACGCCGAGGTTGGACAGCATCAGCCCGCCCTTGGCCGAATGGGCGCGGATGGCGTCCTGCTGTTCGGGTGTGAGCGGCTCGGTCTGCAGCGCCAGCTCGTCCTGCAGCTGGGTCATGGCAATGTTCATCGTCATGGCCGCATGCACCAGGCTGTTGCGTTCGGCCATGCCGAGCTTGAGCTCGCCGGCGATGAGGTGGCACAGCACAGTGCAGATCAACGCGTGCGAGGTGCTGTAGCCCACCGAGGAGTTGGTGGCGAGCTGGAACAGCAGGTACAGGCCGACGTCGGCGTCGCGCTCCAGCAGCGTCTGCATCCAGCGGTCGTACTGCCAGACGCGCTGCTCGAACTCCTGGATGCTGGCCGGGCTGCCCAGCAGGATGCCCAGCCCGGCCTCGAGGTCGGACCACAGGCCGAGCAGGTCCTCGTATTCGGTCTGGTCCTGGACGCTCATGCGGTGTTCCCGGCGCGGGGCGGTGGCGTCAGTCGCGGAAGTTGTTGAAGTCCAGCGGCACGTCGGTGACTTCCTTGCGCAGCAGGGCCATCGCGGTCTGCAGGTCGTCGCGCTTGGCACCGGTGACGCGCACCTTGTCTTCCTGGATGGCGGCCTGCACCTTGAGCTTGCTGTCCTTGATCAGGCGCTGGATTTTCTTGGCCAGCTCGGACTCGATGCCGTTGCGCACCTTCACCAGCTTCTTGACCTTGTCGCCGCCGATCTTCTGCAGCTCGCCGATGTCCAGGAAGCGCACGTCCACGCCTTGCTTGGTGAGCTTGTTGCGCAGCACGTCGAGGATCTGCTCGATCTGGAAGTCGGCGTCACCGATGACAGTGATCTCCTTGTCCTTGATCTCGATGCTGGCCGAGGTGCCCTTGAAGTCGAACCGGGTGGCAATCTCCTTGGCCGAGTTGTCCACGCCGTTCTTGACCTTGACCATATCGGCTTCGCAGACGGTGTCGAAAGAAGGCATTTTGTAATTTCCGCTAACAGGGGGGATGAGACAATCCCGCCGATGTTAGTCGAGAAAAACGTCCCGCTCCAGCCGTACAACACCTTCCGCATCGTCGCCCGCGCCCACACCCTGATCCGGGTCAAGAGCGAGGCCGACGTGCAGGCCGTGCTGGCGGACGCCGAACTCGGCCCGGCACCGAAGTTCGTGCTGGGCGGCGGCAGCAACATCGTGCTCACCGGCGACGTCAAGCCCGTGGTGCTCAAGGTCGAGATCATGGGCCGCCGGCTGGTGGCAGAGACGCCGCGCGCCTGGATCGTGGAGGTCGGTGGCGGCGAAGGCTGGCACGAGACCGTGCGTTGGACGCTGGAACAGGGCTGGCCTGGGTTGGAGAACATGGCGCTGATCCCTGGCACCGTGGGTGCCGCCCCGGTACAAAACATCGGCGCCTACGGCGTGGAACTGCAGGACCGCTTCGAGTCACTCGACGCCATCGACCTGCAGACCGGCCAACCCTTCAACCTGAACGCCGCGCAATGCGCCTTCGGCTACCGCGATTCGGTATTCAAGCACGCCGCGCCGGCCAACGAGGCCGGTCTGGGCCTGGCCGGCCGTGCCCTCATCACCCGCGTGCGCCTGGCGTTGCCCAAGCCGTGGAAGCCGGTGCTGGGCTATGCCGACCTGGAGCGCAAGATGGCGGAAACCGGCATCAGCAGCCCCACGCCGCAGCAGATCTTTGACTGGGTGTGCGAGGTGCGCCGCGCCAAGCTGCCCGACCCGGCCGTCATTGGCAACGCCGGCAGCTTCTTCAAGAACCCCACGGTCACGCCCGAGCAGTGTGCCGACATCATCGCGCGCGACCCCAAGATCGTGTACTACCAGCTGGACGACGGCCGCATCAAACTGGCTGCCGGCTGGCTGATCGACGCCTGCGGCTGGAAGGGCAAGTCCATCGGCCAGGCCGGCGTGTACGAGAAGCAGGCGCTGGTGCTAGTGAACCGCGGTGGCGGCGATTCAGGCGAGGACGGCAGCAGCCCTTGCGGGGCCACGGGCGGCGAGGTCATGACCCTGGCCAAGGCCATCCAGACCAGTGTCTACGAGCGCTTCGGCATCCTGCTGGAGCCGGAGCCCGTGGTCGTTTAGGCAGCCAGCCCTTGCTGTTATTGCGCAAGCAGCTATTGAATTGATAGCGAATTGAGGCGACCGACGGCTCACGCCGAAGCCGGCAGGGTCACCTCGCTCAGCGCCCGCTCCAGCGCCGCACGGCTGGGCGTCTCCACGAACACGCACTGCTTGCCGGTGCGCTTGCAGTGGTCCTTCACGCGCCAGTAGGCGTTGTGGCTGATGCAGCCGGCCTGGCAGATCACCAGGTCGGCGGCGGCCAGGGTGGCGTCGAGCTGGGCGCTGTTGTCTTCTTCGCCGCCGTCGTGGTGCAGGAAGCGCGCACCGGTGTGCTCGATCACCTGGCGGTAGACCGGCACGCTGGCGGTGCGGCCGCCGACGCACAGCACGGCCCGGTTGCACAGCGGCGGCGTACTGTTGTGGCTGCAGCCGGCAGCGGGCTCGGCAGCTGTGCGTTGGCGCAGCTGCTGCGTCTGGGCCTCGGCCGCTTCGGCGCGCTGGCGTTGCCGTTCGGCCTCCTGCTGGGCCTGCTGCAGCGCGCGGTGCAACTGCTGCAGCTGTTCGTTCTGTTGCCGGTTCGCCTCCGTCAGGGCCATGCGCTCGCGCAGTGCGGGGGCCGCCTGCTCCATTGCCGTCAGTTGCTCACGCTGCTGCTGCAGCTCGGTGGCGGTGCGCACCAGCTCGGCCCGCGCGCGCAGCAGTTCGCCCTGCTGTTGCTCGAAGCGCAGCGCCGCCTCGGCGGCCTGGTTGCGGCTGCGGTGCTGGGCGGCCGCCAGCTCGCGCGTGAGCACGGCGTTTTCCTGCTCCAGCGTGTCCAGCCGCGTCAGGTCGGCGCGCGTCGCCGCACCCACCTGGTGCTGCAGCATGTGCGCTTCGCCCAGCACGCTGTGTTCCAGCGCGGGCGTGCAGCGCGGGTGGGTGAGGGTGGCCCACAGTGCACCGGCCCAGTCGCTGCCGGCCGCGGCAGCGCGCCACCAGGCGGCCAAGGCCTCGGTGTGCTTGAGGTCGGCGGCCGCGCGCAGCACCAGGGCATAGCGCCGCTCCAGCTCCTTCTGCAGCGCTTCCGAGGTGGGGTTGCGGCGCTTGCACTCCGTGACGATGATGCAGTGCACCTCGTAGTCGCTGTGGCGCGTCATGTCACCCAGCGTGCGGTCGGCCAGGCGACGCAGCAGGGCAATCGGCAGGCAGACGCCCACCACCGGGCAGTAGGCGTGGCTGTCGAGTTCCCACAGCCGGCGTCGGCGTGAACCTTGGGGGGCCTCAGCGCACGGTGCGGCCGCGGGCTTGGCGTACGGTAGCGCGGCCTGGACGGCCGAGGTCAGCGGATCGGGTTGGGCCAGACACATGGGGCAGCCTCCATTCAGTGCAGCAGGCTGGCGCTGCCCAGCGGCAACAGGGCCTGCAGGTCTGCCTCGGTGGCCGTGCCCTGACCGTCGCCGGCCTTGTTGCACAGCGGCACCCAGCGCGCATGCAGATTGGCCATCACCTGGCGCAGCGCCGGGCTGGCGTGCGGGTGGGCCTTGAGGAAGAACAGGTTGGCCACGATCTTGCGCGCCATCAGCAGACGCTGGCGGGCCGGCGTGGCGTGGCGGCTGGGCACCGGGTCGGCCCAGCCCGTCATGAGGGTAAAGGTGCCCGCCAGCAGGGCGTCCAGGCTGGGCAGGGGCAGGTCGTCGGCAGGGC
>JAYRLJ010000245.1:0-4897 GCA_041905305.1 Hylemonella sp.
AAAGTGAACAGGAAAGTCAATGAAATCAACGATCTACCAACACCACCTCCGCGCCAGTGCTAGCTTTTCGTACCGTCACTTATTGCACTGAAAACGAGGAGACCCCTCCCTACCGCCATGCACGTGGCGGCGGTGGACGCGATCACGCACCGCCTGCTGCCGGCCCTCGCTTTGCTGCGCGGCACGCTGGAGAAAAAGGCGCACGATTTTGATGGCATCGTCAAGATTGGCCGCACCCATTTGCAGGACGCGACACCGCTCACGCTGGGGCAGGAGTTCTCGGGCTGGGTGGCGCAGCTCGCGCACGGCGAAGCGCATCTGCGCGCGGCACTGCCGCACCTGAACGAACTGGCGCTGGGCGGCACGGCCGTGGGCACCGGTTTGAACGCACCCAAGGGTTATGCCGAACTGGTGGCGGCCGAGTTGGCGAAGCTCACGGGCCTGCCTTTCGTCACGGCGCCGAACAAGTTCGAGGCCATGGCCAGTGTCGACGCGCTGGTGCACGCGCACGGCGCGCTCAAGACGCTCGCGGCCAGCCTGATGAAGATTGCCAACGACGTGCGCTGGCTTGCGAGCGGGCCGCGCAGCGGCATCGGGGAACTCAGCATCCCGGAGAACGAGCCCGGCTCGTCCATCATGCCGGGCAAGGTGAACCCGACGCAGAGCGAGGCGGTGACCATGCTGGCGGCGCAGGTGTTCGGCAACGACGTGGCGATCAACTTCGGTGGCGCTTCCGGCAACTTCGAGCTCAACGTGTTTCGCCCGATGGTGGCGCACAACTTCCTGCAAAGCGTGCGCCTGCTGGCCGATGGCATGAGGAGCTTCAACGACCATTGCGCGGTGGGCATCGAGCCCAACCGCGCGCGCATCACCGAACTGGTGGAGCGCTCGCTCATGCTGGTGACCGCGCTGAACACCCACATTGGCTACGACAAGGCCGCGCAGATCGCCAAGAAGGCGCACAAGGAAGGCAGCAGCCTGCGCGAGGCCGCCATCGCCACGGGCTTCGTCACGGCCGAGCAGTTCGACCAGTGGGTGCGCCCCGACCAGATGGTGGGACGCTAGACCGCGCCGACGGCGCCTTCTTCACGCGGCCTGGCGCAGCGTGGTGCGCGGCGCGCGCCACTGGGCATCCAGTGCGGCCCAGCGCTGGCGGGCTTCCAAGAGGTGGCGCTCGCGCACGTGTCCGAACCCCCGGATGCTCTGAGGCACCTCGGCGATTTCCACCGCCGTGGCCAGGTTGTCGACGTCGAGCAGCGCCAGCAGGCCATCGACCTTTTCCCGGAATTCCCCGATGAGGGCGCGTTCGGAACGGCGCTCGCGGGTGTGGCCAAACGGGTCCAGCACCGTGCCCCGCAGCCCTTTCATTCGTGCCAGAAGGCGGAAGGCCTGGAATGCCCAGGGCCCGTACGCGCGCTTGCGCGCTTCGCCTTTGGCATTGAAACGCGACCACAGGGGCGGCGCCAGATGGAATTGCAACGTCGGCGCACCCTCGAACCGCTCGGTCAGCTTTTTCATGAAGCTGCCGTCTGTGTAGAGACGCGCCACTTCGTACTCGTCCTTGTAGCACATGAGCTTGTGAAGCGAAGTCGCTGTGGTCCGGGTCAAGATGTCCGAACCGGGTATGCGCGCGTTCTCCTGCGCCTGCACGTGCCGAATGAAGTGGGTGAAGGCCTGGGCGTAGGCGCCATTCTGGTACCGCTGAAGCCGCTGCGCATAGTGCGCAAGCATGTCTTCGAAGGCCATGTGCTGGGCCGGCGTGACAGGTTGCGGCGCGGCAATGGCGCGTTGCAACGCGTCGGGATCGTGGGCGGCCAGTCGGCCCCAGGCCAGCGCTTGCTGGTTCATCGCGACGGAGACGCCATTGAGCTCGATCGCACGCTCGATGGCCTGAGCCGACAGCGGCAGGAGCCCCTTCTGCAAGGCAAAGCCGACCAGGAACAGATTGGCGCCAATCGAGTCGCCCAGCAAGGCCTCGGCGATGCGGGTCGCGTCGACAAAATGGCTTTGCGCCACCGTGGCTTCCAGGGCCTCGCGCAGTGCTTCGGACTCGAAGTCGACGTTGCCATCCAGGATGAACGCCGCCGTGGGCGTGTTGTGGGCGTTCACGACGGCGTGTGTGCGTTCGCTCGAGAAACGGCTGATGGCCGACGGGCTGGCCGACACCACCAGGTCGCAGCCCAGCAGCAGATCGGCGCTCCCTGTGGCCAACCGGGTGGATGTGAGTGCGTCGGGATCGGATGCCAACCGCACGTGGCTCATGACCGCACCGTTCTTTTGCGCGACGCCGTTGAAATCCAGCACGGAGCTGGCTTTGCCTTCCAGGTGAGCCGCCATGCCCAGCAGGGCGCCGATGGTCAGCACGCCGGTGCCGCCAATGCCCGTCACCAGCAGGTTGTAAGTGCCTTGCAGAGGAGCCGCCTGCGGAGCGGGGAGCCGGTCGATCAGGTCCTGGGGGATGCCGCCCACGGGCTGCTTCTTGCGGGGTTGCGCATGGGACACGGTCACGAAGCTCGGGCAGAAGCCCGAGACGCAGGTGTAGTCCTTGTTGCAATTGGATTGGTCGATCTGTCGCTTGCGGCCCAGTTCGGTTTCCAGCGGTTTGACGGAGACGCAGTTCGACTGGACGGAGCAATCGCCGCAGGCCTCGCACACCTCGTCGTTGATGAAGACCCGTTTGGGCGGCTCCACCATCTTCCCCTTCTTGCGCAGGCGCCGCTTCTCGGCGGCACAGGTCTGATCGAAGATCAGCGCGGTCACGCCCGGGACCTCTCGCAGCCCGCGTTGCAGCTCATCCATCGCGTCGCGATGATGGATGGCAACGCCCTTGGGCATGGCGGCCATGGCCGAGTACTTGCCGGTGTCGTCCGTGACCACCACCACCCGGCCCACGCCTTCGCCGACCAGTTGATGCGCCAGCTGGGGCACCGTCAGTGTTCCTTCGAGTGGTTGTCCCCCCGTCATGGCGACGGCCGAGTTGAACAGCAGCTTGTAGGTGATGTTGACGTTCGCCGCCACGGCCTGGCGGATGGCGAGGATGCCCGAGTGGAAGTAGGTGCCGTCGCCCAGATTCTGAAAGACGTGCTTCTCCTCGGTGAAGGGCGACTGGCCGACCCAGTTCACCCCTTCCGCGCCCATGTGGGTGAAGCTGCTGGTGTTGCGCTGCATTCGCGTGACCATGCCGTGGCACCCGACGCCCGCCATGGCCCGGCTGCCTTCCGGCACCTTGGTCGACGTGTTGTGGGGGCATCCGGAGCAGAAGTACTGGATGCGTGTGCTGCGGATGGGCACCACTTTTCGCGGTGCACGTGTGCGTGCGGGGGTTGCGAAAGTCTGGGTGTCGCCGTGCAGCTTGCGCAAGCGGGATGCGATTGCGTTGCCAACGGCTTGGGCATCGAGCTCCCCCTGCGAAGGCAGCAGGCCTTGTCCCTGCTCATCGGACTTGCCGACGACGGTGGGTCTTTTGCCCGGCAGGTTGTAGAGCGCCTTGACCACCTGGTCTTCCACGAAGGCGCGTTTCTCCTCGACCACCAGAATGTCGTCCAGACCGAGCGCGAATGCGCGCACGCCCTCGGGCTCCAGCGGCCAGCTCATGCCGACCTTGTAGACCGCCACCTGGCCGGAGCCGGCCTCGTCCAGTCCGAGTTCCTCCAGGGCCTGGAGCACGTCCAGGTAGGCCTTTCCCGTGGTGATGATGCCCAGCCGCGCCTGGGGCGCGGCGATGACCGTCCGGTCCAGGCGGTTGGCGCGAGCGAAGGCTTGCACCGCCTCCATCCGCGGGCCCATGACGCGGGCCTCCTGTGCCAGAGGGGTGTCCGATGCGCGGATGTGGATGTCTTGCGAGGGCGGTGCGAAGTCGGCGGGCACGACGATCTGAAGCCGGTCCGGGTCGACGTCGATGGTCGCTGCGCTTTCCACGGTGTCCGAGATGGCCTTGAACCCGACCCAACAGCCGCTGAACCGGGACAGCGCAATGCCCAGCAGGCCATAGTCCAGGTACTCCTGCACGTTCGCGGGATTCAGGATGGGGATCATGGCCCCCTGCAGCATCTGCTCGCTCTGGTGCGGCAGGCTGGACGACTGGGCGTTGTGGTCGTCGCCACAGACGAGCAGGACACCACCCAGCCGGGCGGCGCCAGCGTAGTTGCCGTGCTTGATGGCGTCCATGGAGCGGTCCACGCCGGGACCCTTGCCGTACCAGATGGCGAACACGCCGTCCACCTTGGCGGGCCCATGCAAGCCGACCTGCTGGGTTCCCCACACCGCGGTCGCCCCCAGGTCTTCGTTGATCGCCGGCGTGAAATGAATGCCGTGGCGAGCGAGCATGTCGGCTTCCCGCGTCAGCGCCAGGTCGTATTGGCCCAGGGGTGAGCCGCGGTAACCGGAAATGAACCCACCGGTGTTCAGCCCCGCCGCGCGATCGCGCTGGGCCTGCATGACGGGCAGGCGAACCAGCGCCTGCAAACCGGAAATGAAGATGCGTCCGTGCGATTGCAGGTATTTGTCCTGCAGGCTGATGGCGGCGAGTTCCATGGCTTTATTGCTCGACCTTCACGCCCGACGCCGCCACGAACGAGGCCCACTTCGCGCTTTCCTTGCGAAGATCGTTGGCGAAATCGGCGGGCTTGCTCCATTCCTGCACCGTGCCCAATGCGTCCAGCCAGTCGAGGAACTCCTTGTCCTTGCCCAGTGTCGCCACCAGATCGGCATGCAGCCGCTCCAGCCGGGACGCAGGCGTGCCACTGGCTGCGAAGAGGGCGAACCAGAATCCCGTGTCCATGTCGGGAAAACCGGACTCGATGAACGTGGGCACGTTGGGAAGCACGGCGGAGCGCGAGGTCCCGGTGATGGCCAGCACCTTGATCTTGCCGGCCGACACGTGCTGCGAGACCGAGGG
>JAYRLJ010000246.1:0-4866 GCA_041905305.1 Hylemonella sp.
CTCCCGCAAGCTGGCCTCGCGCGCGCCTGCGCCCGGCTCTGCATCCGCAGCACGGTCGCCAAAGCCAGTCTGGCGCGCGCGCTGCGCCCAGAACCAGCCGGCGGCACCGCCCAGTGCGAGTCCGGCCAGCATTCCCCAGATCCAAGTCGGCATAGTGGTTTCCGTCCGCCCGAAGGCTCAGTGGCGTGAAGGGTCAGGTGCTCAAGTTTCCACCGCCACCGCGGCCGGCAGCTCGATGACGAACTCGGCGGCGCGGAAATCCTGTCCCGCGTCCGCCGTGGAGCGGAAGCGCAGATCGATGCGGCCGGCCTCTCGCGCCAGGAACTCGCGCACCGCGTCCATGCCCACGCCGCGGCCGGACACTTCGGTGACCTGCTCGGCCGTGGAGAAGCCGGGCAGGAAGATCAGCTGGGCCACCTGCTCGTCACTCAACCGAGCGTCGGCTTCGATGAGGCCGCGCTCGATGGCGCGCGCCCGGATCTTGGCCAGTGCCAGGCCGCGCCCATCGTCCCGCAGCAGCAGGCGGTAGTGGCCCCCCGCCAGGCTGGCCTGCAGCTCAATGCGGCCCTGCGCCGGTTTGCCGGCCGCCGTGCGTTCGGCGGGGATCTCAATGCCATGGTCCACCGCATTGCGCAGCAGGTGCGTGAAGAGGTTGCGCAGCAAACCCGAGAGCTGCGTCTTGATCATCAGCCCCTGGTCATCGATGTGTACCTGCGGCGCCGGCTTGCCAAGCTCCTGGGCCAGCGAGGGCAGCGATTCCAACACCCCAGCCAGCACATCCTGCAGCGGCTCGGTGCCCATGCGCTTGAGCGTGCGCTCGATGCCACTCAGCGCCTCGCGCATGGCCGCCACGTTCTCACGGTCCAGCCCCTCGAACTGCTGCAGCGCCTGGCCGAGCTGGGCCTTGTCGATCATCAGGAACTTCTCGACATTGCCGCGCCGGCCCGGCCCCTTGCGGCCCAGGGTGACATCGTTGATCTTGGCGTACTCGTTCACCAGGGCCTGCACGGCATCCAGTTGCGCCGTAAGCGCAGCGGGGTCCCATACCGCTTCTTCATCCTTTCGCAGCAGGTCGTAGGCCTGCTCGGCCTCGTGCACCACGTTCGTCAGGTGCAGCAGCCCGTAGGTGCGGGCATTGCCCTTGATGGTATGCATGTTGCGGAACAGCAGGTTCACCGCGTCCGCATTGCGGGTGCTGTGCTGGCCGATGACCGCCAGGTTCTCGCTCAGGAACTGGTTGCTGGACTCGATGAAGGATTGGAACTTCTCCTGGCTGACGCCGAGGATCTCGCCGATCAGCTCCAACTCGCGCTTCTGGCCCGCGGCCTCGGCCGCCAGGCGGCGCAGCTCCGTCACATCGCGCACGCACAGCATCAGCTTTTCCACCGTGCCGCCGTCGTCACAGATCGGCGACCAGCTGAACTCCAGCGCCTTGCGGGCGCCACTGGCGGTTTCAAGCTCGCACTCGCCCACCAGCAGATGCGAATTGAACTCGTAGTTCATGCTGTCTTCGCCGATCACCGAGGCAATGGCCACCTCGATCTGCGAGCGCACATCCGGCCCCAGGTCGGAGCGCTCGAACAGGAAGCCCATGGCTTCCCGGTCGGCGATCTCACGGGTCTCGAAGATCGTTTCCAGGTAGGCGGAGTACTCCGGATGGATGCGCCCGCCGCCCACGATGGTCATCACGCCCTGCGGCATGTTCTGCAGCATGCTCTGGATGTCATTGGTCTTCTCGCGCAGCGCCGCCGTGCGCTCGCCGACCAGGTTTTCCAGGTTTTCGTTGATGTGGGTGAGATCGTTGACGAGGCGCTTGTTCTCGACAAACGTGTCGGAGAAGCGCCGGCTGGCCACGAACAGCATGGCCGCCAGCACGATGCTCAGACCACTGGCCCCCAGGCTGACGGACTGAATCAGGCCCATGCCGAGCAGGGAGTCGTTGGTGACCGCCAGAGCGAACAGGCTCATGCCCGTCAGCATGATGCCGGCGCCATGCTGGCGCGCCCGCATGCCCTTGTAATAGAAGTAGACGGCGGTCAGGCAAGTGGCCAGCAGCAGCAGGAAGAACACCGAACGCAGCGCTTGGAACAAGGCCGGCACTTCATGAATGGCCATGGCGCCGATGCCCAGTGCCGGTACCGCCAGCACCACGGCAACCACCTTGTTGATTCGCGGGGTGAACTTGTAGAAGTACTGCGAGAACATGTACATGAACAGCGCGCCGTACAAGCCCAGGTAGTGCAGATAGGTCAGCGTGCGCTCGGGGAACAAGGCCATCAGGTAGTCGGCCGGCAGCACCAGGAACCAGGCGCTCACCACATTGGCCGCCGAAGCCACCAGGTACATCGAGTAGCGGACCTTCACGAACACCAGCAGGAAAAAGAGGCCGAAGAAAAAGGCCACCCAGCCCACCGTCACGCGCAGTTCACCGCCCCAGACCGCCCAGCCGACCAAGGACTTGTCATGCGGGTCGAAGCGGTGCAGCTCGAAGGGCAGCTGGTAGACGCCCGTCATGAGCGGGGTGTCGATGCGCAGCGCCAGCTCCACCCGGCCCTGCGGCACCACGAAGCGCACCGGTGCCGCCTGGATCGAGTAGTAGCGCTCGATGTTGACGTGATGCGGCCGCTGGTAGACCGGCTTGCCATTCACGTAGACCTGCATGGGCGCCATGTAGGTGTTGACCAGCAGCACCACTTCGGTCCCCACCAGAGCGGGTGCGAACTCGAAACTGCCGCGGTACCAGCCCACCGAATAGACCTGCTTGTCCGCGTAGGCCTTCTTCCAAGGACCCGGTGCCTTGATCACCACCCAGTCCTTCGTATCCAATCCCAGTTGTGCGTTCTCAGGCCGGTCGTCGCGCGTGAACAGCCAAGTGCCAGCCAGCTTGACGGGCTGATCGAGCGAGTCGATCCGTCGCTCGCAGGCATCGCAGCGGCTCTGCGCCTGCGCTCCCCCCACCAAGGCCACCAGCAGCCACAGCAACACAAGCAAGCGATAGGGCATCAGCCACTCCGGTTGATTCCGTGGCACCGATCCCAGGACAGTTGGGGCGCCGGCCACGTGCGACGTGTCGGCAATCGTCTGCCGGCGCGCGCATCAACGTCAATGCAAAGGCATGAGGATTTGCCCGCGGGTGTGCAATACCGGGAATGCGGGGGGCGTTAGGACTGCACACGGTGTCACTCCCTCGCCCTGGCTGCCTGGCTTCGGCCTCGCTTTGCCTATATACTGCCGGGCTTCGCACAGTGCCGGTGTAGCTCAGTTGGTAGAGCAGCGCATTCGTAATGCGAAGGTCGGGGGTTCGACTCCTCTCACCGGCACCACAAAACTCCAGTTTGCATCAAGGGCTTGGCTTCGGTCAGGCCCTTTTTGTTTTCGGCATCTTGGGCACAGACGGGCAAAGGTGTCCATCTGTGCCCACCGGCATGGCTCCGTTCGACATCAGCCAGACGTTGAGGCAGCCGTTCTTGCGGTCGCGTTCGGCTGCCTGCCTTCGCTCCTGTCAATCCTGCCGGCCGACTGCTTCTGCTCCGTCAGGAGCATCTGCAGACCCTGCTTCGTGGTCGTGGTGCAGCGAATGGCGCGTGCACGCAGGCTGGCAGAGGTTCGCGTGCAGGCCTGTGAGCGCGTCCCGAATCCATCCAGGGGCGAGAACAGTCCCTCTTGCATGACCGCGGCCGTGCGGGTCAGGCCGCAGAATGCCGCAAGCCTCGAGCCATCCCATCCTGCGGAGAACGACGCATTGAGCCCATCCGCCAAGGTCCCTTCCGCCGTTGGCCTGTATCTGGCGGGCGTGCAGTTCGTGTTTGCGGTCGGCTGGATCGTCTATGTGATCTATCTGCCGGCGCTGGCGGAGCAGGCCGGGCTACCCAAGTCGACCGTGCCTTGGCTGCTGCTGATGGACCAGCTCATCTTTGTGGTCTGCGACCTGGCGGTGGGCACCTGCTCGGACCGCGCAGCGGGCGTACTGGGTCGTATCGGCGGATGGGTCACCGGCGTCACCTTGCTGTCGACGCTCGCCTTTCTGATGCTGCCCTGGATAGCGCCGCGCGGACCAGCCGGCCTGTTCGTTGCGGTCACCGCGCTCTGGGCGGCCACCAGCGCGGCCCTGCGGGCACCGCCATTGACCTTGCTGGGTCGCTATGTCGCCAAGCCTGCCGTCCCTTGGCTGGTGAGCTTGATGTTGCTGGGCACGGGCATCGCGTCCGCCATCGGCCCCTACCTGGGGCTGCGGCTGAAAGGGATCGACCCACGGCTGCCGTTCGCTCTGGCCGGCCTGTCGCTGGCCGCCATCGCGGCCGGCATGGTGCGGGCCGAGCGCGCGCTCTCCCAGCAGCGCGCCGCCCTACAGCCAGCAGAGGGTGTGAGCGAGGCCCCGCAGCCGGCCGTGCGCACCGGGGGCGATGGCGCGACGCCGATCCCGGGCTTCCTGCTGGCCGCTGTGCTGGCGGCGACCGCTGCCCAGCTGCACGCCCATCTGGTGGCCGCGCCGCTGTACCTCCGCCATGCGCCCGCCACCCTGCTGCCGTCCCTGATGCCCGTGTTCTGGGTTGGCTTCAATCTGGCGCTGATGCCGGCGAGCCTGGCCGTCAAGCGCTACGGTGCCCTGCCGGTGATGGCCGGCAGCCTGCTGGTGGCCGCTGCGTGCAGTGCGGGAGCCTGGAACGCCGGCTCGCTGGAGGGGCTCTCGCTTGTTCAAGGCCTGGCTGGCGCGGCCTGGGGCATGAGCTTGATGAGCGGGTTCTCGGCCGCGTTGTTCTTCGGTCAAGGGGGCCGCGAAGGCTGGATGGGCGGCGCACTCAACGCCGCCCTGGCCGCAGCAGCACTTGCACGCATCGCCGTGGTCAGCTTCATCGCGCCGGCGCC
>JAYRLJ010000247.1:0-4855 GCA_041905305.1 Hylemonella sp.
GCCGAAGCGGCCCGGCGCAAGCTGAACGTCGAACTGGTGCGCAACGGCTCGCGCGGCATGTTCTGGCTGGAGCCGCTGGTGGAAGTGGCTACCGCCCAGGGGCGCGTGGCGTACGGCCCGGTGCAGCCCGAAGACGTGGCCGGGCTGTTCGACGCCAGCTTCCACACCGGCGCTGCGCACAAGCTGGGCCTGGGCCTGACCGACCAGATCGACTTTCTGCGCCGGCAGGAACGCCTGACCTTTGCCCGCATGGGCATCACCGACCCGGTGTCCCTGGCCGACTACCAGGCGCATGAGGGCTACGCCGGCTTGCGTAAGGCGCTGGCACTGCAGCCCACCGAGGTGGTGCAGCAGGTGCTGGACTCGGGCCTGCGCGGCCGCGGCGGCGCGGCCTTTCCGGCCGGCATCAAGTGGAAGACGGTGGCCGCGGCGCAGGCGGCGCAGAAATACGTGGTCTGCAATGCGGACGAGGGCGACTCCGGCACCTACTCCGACCGCATGACCATGGAGGGCGACCCCTACATGCTGATCGAGGGCATGACGATTGCCGGCATCAGCACCGGTGCCACGCGCGGCTACATCTATGTGCGCAGCGAGTACCCGCACGCCATTCAAACGCTGAACGAGGCCATAACCCGCGCCACCGCGGCGGGTTTTCTGGGCGACAACGTGCTGGGCTCGGGCCGGGCCTTCCACCTGGAGGTGCGCAAGGGCGCCGGCTCCTACGTCTGCGGTGAAGAGACGGCCATGCTGGAGAGCATCGAAGGCAAGCGTGGTGTGGTGCGCGCCAAGCCGCCCATTCCGGCGCTCAAGGGCCTGTTCGGTCAGCCCACGGTCATCAACAACGTGATCACCTTTGCCTCGGTGCCCATCATCCTGGCGCGCGGCGCGGCGTTTTATGCCAACTACGGCGTGGGCCGCTCCAAGGGCACGCTGCCCATCCAGCTGGCCGGCAACATCAAGTACGGCGGGCTGGTGGAAAAGGCCTTTGGCGTGACGCTGCGCGAGTTGCTGTTTGACTACGGCGGCGGCACGGCCAGCGGCCGGCCCATCAAGGCGGTGCAGGTGGGCGGCCCGCTGGGCGCCTACGTGCCCGAATCGCAATGGGACCTGCCCATGGACTACGAGGCCTGGGCTGCGGTGGGGGCCACCGTGGGCCACGGCGGCATCGTGGTGCATGACGACACGGCCGACATGTCCAAACTGGCGCGCTATGCCATGGAGTTCTGCGCGCTGGAGAGCTGCGGCAAGTGCACGCCCTGCCGCATCGGCTCCACCCGCGGGGTGGAGGTGATCGACCGCATCACCCAGGGTGAGAACCGGCCGCAGCAGGTGAAGCTGCTGCGCGATCTGTGCGACACCATGGTCAACGGCTCGCTCTGCGCCATGGGCGGCATGACGCCGTTCCCGGTGCTCTCGGCCCTCAATCATTACCCGCAGGACTTTGGCCTGTCCAACCCCCATCGCAAAGCGGCCTGAGGAGAAAACCATGCTGGAACATCTGAAAGTGACCGACTACGGCACCCCCAGGCGCGAATCGACCAAGGAGGTCACGCTGGAGATCGACGGTCAGAGCGTCACCGTGCCCGAGGGCACGTCCATCATGCGCGCGGCGGTGGACGCCGGCGTGAAGGTGCCCAAACTCTGCGCCACCGACAGCCTGGAGCCTTTCGGCTCGTGCCGGCTGTGCCTGGTGGAAGTGGAGGGCCGCCGCGGTTACCCGGCCAGCTGCACCACACCGGCCGAGGCCGGCATGAAGGTGAAGACGCAGACCAGCAAGCTGCAGGAGCTGCGCAAGAACGTGATGGAGCTCTACATCTCCGACCACCCGCTGGACTGCCTGACCTGCAGTGCCAACGGCAATTGCGAGCTGCAGGACATGGCCGGTGTGACCGGCCTGCGCGAGGTGCGCTACGGCATGGGCGACGCGATGACCGGCGCCAACCACTTCCGTGGCGAGAGCAAGGCCAAGGTGGACGACTCCAACCCCTACTTCAACTACGACGCCAGCAAGTGCATTGTCTGCAACCGCTGCGTGCGCGCCTGCGAAGAAACGCAGGGCACGTTTGCGCTCACCATCTCGGGCCGCGGCTTCGAGAGCCGCGTTTCGCCGGGGCAGGACCAGCCCTTCATGGAGAGCGAGTGCGTGAGCTGCGGCGCCTGTGTGGAAGCCTGCCCCACGGCCACGCTGCAAGAAAAGTCCGTGATCTGGCTCGGCCAGCCGGAGCACAGCGCCATCACCACCTGCGCCTACTGCGGCGTGGGCTGCGGCTTAAAGGCCGAGATGAAGGGCAACGAGGTGGTGCGCATGGTGCCGTGGAAGGACGGCAAGGCCAACGAGGGCCATGCCTGCGTGAAGGGCCGTTTTGCGTGGGGTTACGCCACGCACAAGGACCGCATCACCACGCCCATGATCCGCAAGAGCATCCACGACCCGTGGCAGGAAGTGAGCTGGGACCAGGCTATCAACTACGCGGCCAGCGAATTCAAACGCATCCAGGCCAAGCACGGGCGCGACGCGGTGGGCGGCATCACCTCCAGCCGCTGTACCAACGAAGAGACTTACCTGGTGCAGAAGCTGGTGCGCGCCGCTTTTGGCAACAACAACGTGGACACCTGCGCGCGGGTGTGCCACTCGCCCACCGGCTACGGCCTGGGCCAGACCTATGGCACCTCGGCCGGCACGCAGACCTTCAAGTCGGTGGAGCACAGCGATGTGATCATGGTCATCGGCGCCAACCCGACCGATGGCCACCCGGTGTTCGGCTCGCGCCTGAAAAAGCGCCTGCGCGCCGGTGCCAAGCTGATCGTGGCCGATCCGCGCCGCATCGACCTGGTGCGCAGCCCGCACGTTCAGGCCGACTACCACCTGCAGCTCAAGCCCGGTACCAATGTGGCGCTGATCACGGCGCTGGCCCATGTGGTGGTGACCGAAGGCCTGCTGGCCGATCAGTACATCGCCGAGCGCTGCGACAGCAAGAGCTTCCAGGAATGGCGCGAGTTCGTGGCACGGCCGGAGAACTCGCCCGAGGCCATGGCGGCCGTCACCGGCGTGCCGGCCGAGCAGATCCGCGGTGCGGCGCGCCTGTATGCCACCGGCGGCAATGCGGCCATCTACTACGGTCTGGGCGTGACCGAACACGCGCAGGGCTCCACCATGGTGATGGGCATTGCCAACCTGGCCATGGCCACCGGCAACGTAGGGCGTGAGGGCGTGGGCGTGAACCCGCTGCGCGGCCAGAACAATGTGCAGGGCGCCTGTGACATGGGCTCCTTCCCGCACGAGCTGCCAGGCTACCGCCACATCTCCGACAGCACGGTGCGCAGCGCCTTCGAGCAGGCCTGGGGTGTGACGCTGGACCCGGAGCCGGGCCTGCGCATTCCCAACATGCTGGATGCGGCGGCCAGCGGCAGCTTCAAGGGCCTGTACTGCGAGGGCGAGGACATCGTGCAGTCCGACCCGGATACCCAGCACGTGGCGGCTGCGTTGGAGGCCATGGAGTGCGTGGTGGTGCAGGACCTGTTCCTGAATGAGACCGCCAAGTACGCGCACGTGTTCCTGCCGGGTTCGTCGTTCCTGGAGAAGGACGGCACCTTCACCAATGCCGAGCGCCGCATTTCGCGCGTGCGCAAAGTCATGCCGCCCAAGGCGGGTTATGCCGATTGGGAGATCACGCAGAAGCTGGCCAATGCGCTGGGCTACCCGATGGCCTACCAGCATCCCAGCGAGATCATGGCCGAGATCGCGGCGCTCACGCCTACCTTCCGTGGCGTGACCTACGAGAAGATCGACCAGCACGGCAGCGTTCAGTGGCCCTGCAACGAGAGCACGGCTGAACTCGGCACCGAGATCATGCACGTGGACAAGTTCGTGCGCGGCAAGGGGCGCTTCATCATCACGCAGTACGTGGCCACGGACGAGAAGGTCACGCGCAAGTTCCCGCTCATTCTGACCACCGGGCGCATCCTGTCGCAGTACAACGTGGGGGCGCAGACGCGCCGTACCGCCAACGTGATGTGGCACCACGAGGACCGGCTGGAAATCCACCCGCACGACGCCGAGGAACGCGGCATCAAGGACGGCGACTGGGTCGGCATCCAGAGCCGAGCCGGCGAGACGGTGCTGCGCGCCACCATCACCGAACGGGTGCAGCCGGGCGTGGTCTACACCACCTTCCACTTCCCCGAGTCGGGCGCCAACGTGATCACCACCGACAACTCCGACTGGGCCACCAACTGCCCCGAGTACAAGGTGACGGCGGTGCAGGTGATGCCGGTGGCGCAGCCGTCCGAGTGGCAGCAGTCGTACGCGCGCTTCAGCCAGGAGCAGCAGCAGCTGTTGCAGGCGGCGCATGCCGAGCCGGTCGCCAAGTAAGGAGCAGCACCATGCAGATGTACGAACTGCCTTACCCGCCGGTGGCTGGCGCGCGCGCCACCCCGGTCAGCGGCTTGCGCGGCGGCACGGTCTTCGAGACTACCGACTGGGTGGCCGAGGAGGTGCCGGTGGCGCTGGTCTACAACGGCGTCTCGCACGCGGTGATGCTGGCCTCGCCCGCCGACCTGGAAGACTTTGCCGTCGGCTTCTCCTGCAGCGAGGGCATTGTGGACAGCGCAGCGCAGATCTACGACATCGAACTGCAGCACAGTGCGCAGGGCATCACGCTCGGTCTGGACATCGCTTCGGCCTGCTTCGCACGGCTGAAGGAGCGCCGGCGCAGCCTGGCTGGCCGTACGGGCTGTGGCCTGTGCGGTACCGACAGCCTGGCGCAGGCCGTGCGCCCGCCACAGCCGGTGGCCGTCGGCAGGGCGTTCGAGGCCGCGGCCGTGTCAGCGGCTTTGGCGCGCATGCGTGAGC
>JAYRLJ010000248.1:0-4849 GCA_041905305.1 Hylemonella sp.
GGCCTCCCCCCACAATCTCGATGCGATTGCCATCGAGACCGACACCGGCCTGAACTCCTCCGGGCGGGACCTGGAGCGCGGCACGGCCATGATGGCCAACCTGCTGCAGTCACTGAAGCTGCCGCAAGGCTCACGCATTGCGGTGCAGGTGGAGAAGTCGGTCGAGGCGGTGATGCTCTACTTGGCCACGCTGCGCGCTGGCTATGTGTTCCTGCCGCTGAACACCGCCTACCAGAGCGCCGAGATCGAGTATTTCATCGGCAACGCCGAACCGGCTGTGGTGGTGTGCAGCTCCAAGAACTTTGGCTGGGTCAGCAAGATCGCCTTCAAGGCCGGTACGCAGCACGTTTTCACGCTGGACGACAACCGCACCGGCAGCCTGCTGGAGCGCGCGGCACACTGCTCGGACCATCACAAGGTGGTGGAGCGCCAAGCCGACGACCTCGCCGCCATCCTCTACACCAGTGGCACCACCGGCCGCAGCAAGGGCGCCATGCTCACGCACGGCAACCTGCTGAGCAATGCGCAGGTGCTGAAAGACTATTGGGGCTGGCAGCCGGGTGACGTGCTGATGCACGTGCTGCCGATCTTCCATGTGCACGGCCTGTTCGTGGCGCTGCACGGTGCGCTGCTCAATGGCAGCAAGATGATCTGGATGGCCAAGTTCGAGCCCAAGAAGGTTCTCGAAAAGCTGCCCGAGGCCACCGTCTTCATGGGCGTGCCCACGCTCTACGTGCGCTTGCTGGCCGAGCCCGGTCTGGACCGGGCGGCCGTGCGCAACATGCGCCTGTTCATCGCGGGCTCGGCGCCGCTCTTGATCGAGACCTTCGTCGCCTGGCAGCAGCGTACCGGCCACACCATCCTGGAGCGCTACGGCATGAGCGAAACCATCATGCTGACGTCCAACCCCTACCATGCCAAGGACGGCGAACGCCGTGGCGGCACCGTCGGTTTTCCGCTGCCCGGCGTCAGCCTGCGCGTGGTGGATGACGCTGGCCAGCCGCTGCCGGTGGGCGAAATCGGTGGCATTCAGGTCAAGGGACCGAACGTCTTCAAGGGCTACTGGCGCATGCCGGAGAAGACGGCCGAGGAGTTCACGGCCGACGGCTACTTCAAGACCGGCGATGTCGGCAAGATCGATGCGCGTGGCTATGTCACAATCGTCGGCCGCAGCAAGGACCTGATCATCAGCGGCGGCTACAACGTCTACCCGGCGGAGATCGAGGGCTACATCAACGAGATGCCGGGCGTGGCCGAGAGCGCCGTGGTGGGCGTGCCCCATCCGGACTTCGGCGAGGTCGGCGTCGCAGTGGTCGTGCGCAAGCCGGGCGAGGCGCTCGACCCCGAGCAGGTGATTGCCACCCTGAAGGCGCGGCTGGCCAACTTCAAGATCCCGAAGCGTTGCTTCGTGGTCGACGACCTGCCGCGCAACACCATGGGCAAGGTGCAGAAGAACCTGTTGCGCGAGCAGCACAAGCGCATCTTCTGCTGATCGGCCGCACTTCTGCGCCAACAGAAAGAAAAAGGCCCGTCCTTTGCAGGGCGGGCCTTTGTCGTTGAGGGGAGGGCGGGCTTAACGCAGCACCAGCACCGGCACGTGCGAGTGCGTCAGCACCTGTTGCGTCTCGCTGCCCAGCAGCAGGCGCTTGATGCCCTTGCGGCCATGCGAAGCCATGACGATCAGGTCGCACTTGTGCTTCTTCGCCGCAGCGATGATGGCGTCGCTCACCAGATCGGACTTGGCGGTCACCGCCTTGACCTTCACGCCCTTGGCACCGGCTGCCTTGCTGACGGCGTCGACGACGGCCTGACCGTGCTCAGCCCATTGCTTCTCCACGCGGGCAATGTCGCTGGCCGGCAGTGCCAGGCCGCCCTCGAAATAGCTCTGCGGATAGCGCGGGATCACCTTGAGCGCTACCAGCTCAGCGCCGGTCAGCTGGGCCATGGAGATGGCACTGGCGACCGCTTTCTTGGACAGGTTGGAGCCATCGGTGGCGACGAGGATTCGTTGGTACATGAGGTGATCTCCTTGTTGTGTTGACAAATTCTAGATTACTACGCAAGCTTGCAGGACCATCTTGATCCATATCAAGACAAGAACGTCGCCTGCCCGATACGCTTGCATCCCATGCAATCTGCCAGTCTTGCCGCCACGGCACCTGCTTCACCGTTTCTTGCGGCGCAAGGAACGCAGGTGCCGCTGCAGGACGCGTCGTCCGAGGCCAGCCCGCTCGGGTTGCTGGACGACCCGCAGGAATGGTCCGCCTTCAGCCGACCGCTGGAGAGCCAGGCCGGCTGCTGGGAATCGCACCTGGTCATCGAGGGCATGCACTGCGCCGCCTGTGCGTTGACCATTGAAGACGCCTTGCGCGGCGTGCCGGGTGTCGCCAGCGCCAGTGTCAGCGCCGGCAGCCACCGGGCCCGCGTGGTGTGGCAGGCCGATACCGTGCAGCCCTCGGGCTGGATGCGGGCGGTGCAGAAGGCCGGCTACCGCGCCGTGCCGGCCAACGACGCCTTTGCCAACCAGCGCCGCCGTCGCGAGACCCGCAAGGCGCTGTGGCGCTGGTCGGTGGCCGGCCTGTGCATGATGCAGGTCATGATGTACGCGTGGCCGGCCTATGTGGCCGAGCCGGGCGACCTGACGGCCGAGATGGAGCAGCTGCTGCGCTGGGCCTCCTGGGTGCTGTCGCTGCCGGTCATGCTGTTCTCCTGCGGCCCCTTCTTCTCGGCGGCCTGGCGCGACGTGCTGCAGCGACGCGTCAGCATGGACCTGCCGGTGGCCTTGGGCATGGGCATCACTTTCGTTGTCAGCACGGCGGGTACTTTCGATCCGCAGGGCGTCTTCGGGCGCGAGGTCTATTTCGACTCGCTGACCATGTTCGTTTTCTTCCTGTTGACCGGGCGCTGGCTGGAGTTGCGCCTGCGCGACCGCACGGCCGGAGCGCTGGATGCGCTAATGAACCGGCTGCCCGACAGCGTGGCACGTCAGCGTGCCGATGGCGAGCTCGAGCGCGTGGCGGTGCGCCGGCTGCAGCCCGGTGACGTGGTGCGCATCCTGCCGGGCGAAGCGTTCCCGGCCGACGGCACGGTGCTGGAAGGCCAGACACTGGCCGACGAGGCGCTGCTGACCGGTGAGTCACGGCCGCTGTCGCGCGGTGTCGGTGCCCAGGTGATTGCCGGCAGCCACAACTTGGCAGCCGCCGTGCTGGTGCGGGTGGACCGCATCGGCGCCGACACCCGCTTTGCCCAGATCGTGGCCCTGATGGAGCAGGCCGCCAGCAGCAAGCCGCACCTGGCGCAGTTGGTGGACCGCATTGCCAAGCCTTTCCTGATCGGCGTGCTGTTGGCCGCCGCGGGTGCGGCCGCGTTCTGGTGGTCGCACGATCCCGGTCACGCGCTGATGGTGGCGGTGGCGGTGCTGGTGGTGACCTGCCCCTGCGCCTTGTCGCTGGCCACGCCGGCCGCCATGCTGGCGGCGGCCGGGGCGCTGGCGCGCCAGGGCGTGCTGGTGCGCCGGCTCGGCGGGCTGGAGGCCTTGGCCGAGGTGGACCTGGTGGTGTTTGACAAGACGGGCACCCTGACGCGCGATGCGCTGGTGCTGCAAGCCGTCCGGACCCGGTCCGGTGTTTCCGAGGCACAGGCGCTGGCCATGGCGATGGCGCTGGCGCAACAGTCGTTGCACCCGGTGTCGCGGGCCCTGGTCGCGGCCGCTCAGGGCCGGGCGGTGACGGCCGGGCGCGCGCAAGCGGTGCAGGAACTGGCGGGGCAGGGCCTGAGCGGCCAGGTGGCGTCGGCCGGGCCAGGCGAGATGCAGGTGCTGCGTCTGGGCTCGGCTGCGTTCTGTGGCGTCTCTGACGCCATGCCCGCCGGACCGCATGCCTGTCTCAGTGACGCACAGGGCTGGCTGGCGACCTTCGAACTCGGTGAGGACATCCGGGCTGATGCCCGCACCACGGTACAAGCCCTGCAGGCGGCGGGTATTGAGGTGCACATCCTGTCGGGCGACAGCGCGACGGCCGTGGCGCGCGTGGCGACCGCGCTGGGCATTGCGCAGGCCCGCGGCGGCTGCACGCCCCAGGACAAGTTGGCATTTCTGCAACAAGCCCAGCAGCAGGGCAAGAAGGTTGCCGTGGTGGGCGATGGCCTGAACGACGGGCCGGTGTTGGCGGGCGCCCATGTCTCGTTTGCGGTCGGCCAGGCCGTGCCGCTGGCCCGGGCGCAGGCCGATTTTGTGGTGCTGAGCGACCGTCTGGCCAGTGTCGGGCAGGCGATCCAGCTGGCGCACCGCACGCTGCGCATCGTGCGCCAGAACCTCTGGTGGGCAGTGGGCTACAACGCCGTTTGCGTGCCCCTGGCCGTGGTGGGCTGGCTGCCGGCCTGGCTGGCCGGGTTGGGCATGGCGGCCAGTTCGCTGCTGGTGGTTCTCAATGCCTTGCGCCTGGCTGGCGGCGGGCGTCACAAGGATGCAATCTGATGGACATACTGTATTTGCTCATTCCGCTGTCGGTCGTGCTGGTGTTCTTCATCCTGGCCGGCCTGTGGTGGGCGATCGAGCGTGGCCAGTTCGAGGACATCGAGGCCGAGGGCGAGCGGATTCTGCGGGATTCTTGAAATCGGTTGATATGAGTCAAACCGATGCGAGCTATTAAATCTGATACTTGATCACGGGTAATCACAAAAAGAGGTGCACATGCAATTTCCAAACACAAAAGCTACTGTCTACAACGACACCGTTGTACGTCAGTTCGCCATCATGACGGTGGTCTGGGGTGTGGTGGGCATGCTGGTTGGCGTGATCATCGCCGCCCAGTTGACCTGGCCTGAACTCAATTTCGGCATTCCATGGTTG
>JAYRLJ010000249.1:0-4844 GCA_041905305.1 Hylemonella sp.
GAAGAGTCTCAGCCAGGCCGCGCGGGCGATTGCCGAGGCCAGCCGGGCCAGCATCGGACAAAAGAAGTGGGCCGATGAAGTGAAAACGAAACTGGACGCCCTGGAAGCCGTGAGCGGCAAGGGTGACAAGCGGCTGGATGCCGACACCCTGAAGGCCGTGCGGGAGGCGCTCTATGGCGGCTGACCGACCCCTGTTCATCGGCGACAAGTTGATGCCATGGCGCATGGCGCAGGCGGCGCAACTGGCCGCCTTTCCCTGGCGCGTGTCCGCCCTGGTGTGGCAGGAATACTGGCGCACCTGGCATGAAGTCTGGCGTGGGCCGCGATGACCGCCGTTCTCTACCCCTACCAGCGCCGCTACCTGGCCGACCGTGCCCGCTTCAAGGCGGGGATGTGGTCACGGCAGACCGGCAAGACCTTCACCACCACCCTGGAGGCGGTGCTGGATGTGCTGGAGGCGGAGGCCGAGGGGCGGGTGTGTCGCTGGACGATTCTTTCCGTGTCGCAGGCGCGGGCGCTCGATGCCATGGATAACGGCGTCAAGCTGCACCTGCGGGCGATTGGCGCAGCCTTTGAGGCGCTGGACGTGCCGCTGGACGTGGATACCCTGGCGCACACCGTGCGCATCGGGCAGCGCGGCAGCTACATCCGGGCGGTGGCGGCGAAGCCTTCCACGGCACGCGGCATGTCGGACAACCTGATCCTGGACGAATTCGCCCACCACCAGGACAACCGGGCGATCTGGACGGCGCTTTTGCCGGTGGTCTCCCGGCCTGATCTGCGCATGCGGGTCATCAGCACGCCCAACGGGCGGGGTGACAAGTTCTACGAAATCATGACGGAGCCGGAAGGGCTTTTTTCGCGTCATGTGGTGAGTATTTACGACGCGGTAGCCGATGGCTTGCCGCGCAACCCGGCAGAACTGAAGCGGGCCATGGGCGACCCCACGGCCTGGGCGCAGGAGTTCGAGTGTCAGTTTGTCGACGGCGCAACCTCCTGGCTGCCCTATGAGCTGATCGACGGCTGCGAGGACGCGGACGCCCCCGGCGTCTATCAGGGCGGGCCGGTGTATGTGGGCATGGACTTCGCTGCACGCGGTGACTTGACGGTGATTGCCGTGCTGGAGCTGGTGGGCGATGTGCTCTGGCTGCGGGAATTGATCGAATTACGTGCGACAAGTTTTGCGGAACAACTGGCGACACTCGACCGGGTGATGAAGGATTACCGCGTGGTGCGGGCCGCGCTTGACCAGACCGGCCTGGGTGAAATGCCGGTGCAAGAAGCGCAGCGCCGGCATGGCAGCTACCGGGTGGAAGGCGTGCTGTTTTCAGTAGCGCGCAAGCTCGACATGGCGACGGCCCTGAAGGAGCGCATGGAAGACAAACGCCTGCGCCTGCCGGTGGGCAATACCAACGTGCGGCAAGACCTGCACAGCGTGCAGCGGGTGGCCGGCCCCACGGGCGCGCCGCGCCTGGTGGCGGAACGCAGCGAGAACGGCCACGCCGACCGCTTCTGGGCGATTGCCCTGGGCACGGCAGCGGCGCACCAGCCGCGCGTGCCGATTGAATTCAAGAGCGCCGGCAAGCGAGTAGCCGCCGGCCTCCCCTACAACAGCAACTGGGAAGGCTTCCATGGCTAAACCAATGAAAACCCGCGCCAGACGCCCAGCCCCCGGCGCCGTGGCGGATTTCGCCAGCAACAAGGCCGACAAGCAAGAGATTGCCGCCAGCCGGGACGGGCGCGACATTACCCGTGGCTGGCTCTACCCGCTGCAACTGGCGCCGGTGGATGACAAGGTGCTGCTCGAACGCGGCGGCGGCGATTACCGCACCTATGATGAAGTGATCCGCGACGACACTGTGCGCGCTGCCGTCAATCAGCGCGTGCATGGCGTGATTGCCCGCCCCTGGCAGGTGCAGCCGGGTGGCAAGCGGGCCATCGACAAGGCCGCCGCCGACTTCCTCCAGGCCGAGCTGGATGCGCTGCAATGGGATAACGTCACGGCGCAGATGCTGTCGGGCGTGTTCTACGGGTTTTCTGTGGCGGAGATCATTTGGCGGGCCGACGGTGGCAAGGTGGGCATTGCCGATATTCGCGTGAGGAACCGTCGCCGCTTCGGCTTTGACGGCGAATCCCGCCTGCGCCTGAAGACCCTGCAAAACCCCTGGCCGGGCGAGCTGCTGCCGGATCGCAAGTTCTGGGTGGCCCGCTTTGGTGCCGACCATTTTGATGCGCCCTACGGGCTGGGCCTGGCGCACTACCTCTACTGGCCGGTGTGGATGAAGCGCAACGCCCTGCGCTTCTGGGCCGTCTATCTGGAAAAGTTCGGCACCCCCACGGTGCTGGGGCGCTACCCCGGCGGCACCAGCGAGGAAGAGCAGAACAAGTTGCTGGCAGCCCTGCAATCGGTGGTGCGTGATTCCACGGTGATCCTGCCCGAGGGCATGGTGGCCGAGCTGCTGGAGGCGACGCGCAGCGGCACGGCGGACCACGCCGGCTTTATTGCTGCCATGGACCGCGCCATCCTGAAGGTTTCCCTGGGGCAGACCGCCACCGTGGAAGGTACAGCCGGCAAGCTGGGCAACGACAGTGAGCGCGAGCGGGTGAAGGACGCGATCCTGCGGGCCGATGCCGACATTCTTTCGGCCGGCTTCTGCGACAGCGTGGCGACCTGGCTGACCGAGTGGAATTTCCCCGGCGCCGCCGTGCCGCAGGTGTGGCGCGTCTTTGATGACGAAGACCTGGACCGGCGCATCGTGCGCGACAAGGCCATCTTCGACATGGGCTTCGTGCCCAGTCTGAAATACCTGACCGAGACCTACGGCGGCGAGTGGTCCGAGAAAGTGGCGAATTCTGCGGTCGACCGTGAGAAATCGCCAAAAACCCCCGAAGAAGCCCGGCACGCCGAGGTTTCGCACGCGGAAGGAATTGACGACCCGACGCCGGTGACGGCACAAGTCGCCCAAATGCAGGCCGAGGCCCGCATTGCCTGGGAGGAGATTCTGGAGCGGGTGCAGGCCCTGGCCGATGAGGCGGAAAGCCTGGAGGCCCTGCGCGAACGCCTGCTGTCCGCCTACGGCGACCTGCCGACTGACGCGCTGGCCGAGATCATGGCGATGGGCTTTGCCGCCGCCGATCTGGCTGGGCGGCTGGATGTGAAAGAGGAGTCCGGCGATGGCCGATGAAATCGACCGCGCCAACGACGTGGTGGCGATGATGGCCGGCGCTGCCGTGGCGGAAATCCGCCGCGCTGCCGGAAAGCAGGATGCGCAGCCCACGGGCTTCTGCCTGTGGTGCGGCCATGTGGTGACGAACAACGCCCGCTGGTGCGATGCCGAATGCCGGGATGACTGGGAGTGGGAAAATGACAGAAAACGCTGATGCCGCCTTTGCGCGGGCGGAACAGGCTAGCCCTGACCTGCTGGCTGCGCTTGCTGCGCTTTTGAATAGAGCGATTGAATCGCGTCTGCCCTTGCCAGAATTTCGGCGACAAGCGGCTCGCCTAGTCGCGTCGCCGTCGTGCCGTCCAGAATGCGGCCCGGCGTGCGGTACGCACTGCCGCCCGTAGCTCGGTCAATTTCCATGACGAGAATCATGCCCTTGATGAGCGCAGCAGCCCCGGCACGCGTGGATGGCGGCCACATGGCAAGCGTTTCCGCCTTCAGTGTCCGGTGCTGTTTGAGCATGACGCGGGCCGCGTCGAAGTCCGGTGCTGCGCTCTGCGGCAAGCCAGACAGCGCAGCCTGGGCAAAGGTAAATAGTGATTCAGCGAGATCGGCCATGAATTCCTCCTTGTTTTTTCTGGATGGTGCCACAGCATGAGCCGTCAGCATGAATTCGTGTTCCGCCGTCCGTTTGCCGAGCAGGTGGCCTTCTTTCGCGGCAAGCTGGGCAACCTGGTGCCGACGGCCACCTGGCGCGATCTGTGGAAAAGCCAGCACGACCGCGCCTTCATGGTGGCGGGCGCGGCCAAGGCCGACCTGCTGGCTGATCTGGCTGGCGCGGTGGATGCGGCGATTGCCCAGGGCGAGACGCTGGCGCAGTTCAGGAAGCGCTTCAAGCAGATCGTCACTGACCGGGGCTGGCACGGCTGGACGGGTGAAGGCAGCAAGGGCGGTGAAGCCTGGCGCACGCGGGTGATTTACGAAACCAACCTCTTGACCAGCTACAGCGCCGGGCGCCTGGCGCAGTTGAAGGCCGGCGGCTACCGCTACTGGATGTACAAGCATTCGGACTCGGTGCGCCACCCCCGCCCACATCACCAGGCATTGAACGGCGTGGTGCGCCCAGCGGACGATGCTTTTTGGCAGACGCATTACCCGCCCAATGGCTGGGGCTGCCGGTGCCGAGCCGTGGGCGTGGATGGCCCGGCATCGGCCAAGCGCCTGGGTGGCGACATGACCAAACCGCTGCCGGAGGGCTGGGATGAGATCAACCCCAAGACCGGCGAGCCGGTGGGGATTGATAAGGGCTGGGGGTATCGCCCCGGAGACACTGTTTCCGATACGGCGCGCAGCCTGGCCGACAAGGCGCGAAAGCTGCCGGTGCCACTGGGCGAGGCGCTGGAAAAAGACTTGCTATAGGACAAAACGGGCGCAATGGAAAGATCGGCAATGAAAAACGGGGGCAGCGCCCCCGTCGTGGTGTGATGGCGGGCCTGTCGTCAGGCCGGTGCGGCCTCGCTGCGGGCAAGCTGCACCCGGTTGCGGATCATGCCCAGAAACGCCGCCAGCTCGTCGGCGGCGATCTCCAGTTGCGTCTCGCCCACCATCACCGCCAGCCCTTCAGCAAAGGCAAGCGCCTTGTCGGCTTCGTAGAGCGCCTGTTCGGCGGCTTCGTTAAGC
>JAYRLJ010000250.1:0-4832 GCA_041905305.1 Hylemonella sp.
CCGGCCGGGCCGGGGCACCACCGGGTGCGGACCGAGCGCCGCCCATGGCGCGGACGCCGATGATAGGCGACGCCCGGGCAACCCGGGTGCAACCGGCTCAGGCGGGCGAGGCCAGTGCGCCCAGGTTCTGCGGCAGCATGTCGCGCATCAGCCCCGTGGCACAGGCCTGCAGCCAGCGCTGCGACAGACGGCACAGCAAGGGTTTCGGCCCGGCTGACGCCTCGGCGGGCGCGGCGGCAGTCGATGAGGGCGTCTGGATCACGGCGTCAATCAGGCCTATGCCTTCCTTGCCCTGCAAGGTCATGGGCTGGATGCGGCGGTCGTCCACCTCCAGCACCGCCTTGAGTTCGTCGACCCGCAGCGCCAGTTCCTGCTCCTTGCCGCCTTCGGACTCGACCCGCACCACGATCAACTGCCGTGCGTGCGCCGGGCCGGGCACGGCACCGCCCTGCGGTGTCACCAGCGGGTGCAGGTCGATCACCGGGTAGGCCTTGCTGCCGACCTGGGCCAGGCCCACGAAGGGGCTGTGGATGCCGCCGGCGTTCACGATGCCGGCGTCCGGCGCCGCCAGCAGCACGTGGGAGGCGGGCAGGCCGAGCCAGTGGCCGGCAACACGGAAGGTCGCCATCTGCACCGCGTGCTGCGCATCCACCCGTTCGCCGCGGCTGCCACCACGATCGCCGGCCAGACTGCGCGGACCGCGCGAGCCGGGCTGGCAGAGGTTGCGCAGCATGATGCAGCGCAGCCCGTGATCGTAGCCGTCGCGGGCGCGGAACTCGCGGTAGCCGTTGCCGCTGTGGGCGCCGGCACCGTACAGCGCGCCGCCGATGTCGACGATGCGCTCGCCCTGCAGCACCTGCATCCGGGCTGCGGCGTCGGCCAGCAGGTCAGCCTGGCCATGACTGCACACCGGCGCGCCCGAGGCGTCGACAAAGGCCAGCAGCTCATCGGGGTGATCCCCCTCGCTGCAGTCGGCCAGGATGGAAGCCAGCTGGCTGGCGGCATCCCACACAATGCCGATGCCGCCCAGCACCGCCCCGTTACCGGGGTCGCGCACCGCGGCGGCGTAGACGAAGGTCGGCTGGTCGCCGGAGAACTGGTTGGGCTCGAAGGCGCTGACGGTGTAGTCCTGGCTGGTTTCAAGCAGCAGGGTCTGCCGCGCCCACTCGCCCTGAACGAGCTGCCCCACGTGGTGGGCCTGCGCCGGCTGGGACACTGCCACCACCCGGCCCTGCCGGTCGAACAGAAACAGGCAGGCGTACACGGTGTAGAGCGAGTTGATGTAGGCCAGCACCGCGTCGGCATCCGCGCAATGGGCCTGCGCGGCCTGCAGGGAGGTGACGAACTGCGGCGTGAGTGCCCACCAACGGCAGTCGTTGGCACGCTCGTACAGGTTGCGGTCCAGGATCTGCATGGCCAAGGAGGCGCGGTCCTGCATATCGCGCAGCAGGGACTCGATCACCACATAGTTCAGGTCCTGCAGCGTGCTGGTGAAGGCCTGCGCCGTCTTGTGTGCGGTGTTGCCAATCTCCGACAGCAGCGTGCGCGCAAACACGATGTCGCGCCCCTGGGCGGCGGCGCCTTCCGCGGCCAGGCGGTTGAGGTCGAGCAGGCCGTTCCAGACCGAGCGCTCCAGCGCCGACTGGATGACCGCCGCGTGGCGCGGGATGTCACGCAGCTTGTCCTCCAGCAGATCGGTGCTGTGCACCGCCTCCAGCATCAGCGGTGAGCTGCTGTGCTCATCGTCGTCATGGAAGGCCATGTCCAGCGGGATCATGGCCAGCCCGCGCCAGCCGGGGCCGGCATAACCCTGGAACACGTGGCCGTCGCGCACCACCAGCAGATACTCGCGACCCAGGTAGCGCACCAGGCGCGCGCCGGTCTGATCGGCCTGCGGCAGGACCCAGCTCCGCGGCAGCTGCAGCGCGTCGCTGCTGCCGATCACCCGCCCCTGCGCATCGGCAATGGCCAGCACCGTGCCGTGGCCCTGCTCGTCGCTGCCCTGCAGGGCATTGAAGATCGCCGGCATCTCGTCGGCCAGACTGAACTGCAGGCACAAGACACCGAGCAGGGTGGTCCCGGCCATGACGCGGTGGGCATAGACCAGGGTGGGCGTCTGCGCCAGCGCCGGGTCGGCACAGAACTGGTGGACAGCGTAGTGCTCCACATAGGGTTCGTCGCTGGCCTGGACGGCTTTCAGGAAGGCCAGGTCCTGCGGGCTGGTGGTGGGGGTGCCGCCGTCGCGCGCCAGCAGGCTGGCACATAGCCGGCCCTCGGCGTCGAAGAGCAGGATGTCACCGTAGACCGAATACTTGAGTGCGTACTCACGCAGACGCGCCTGCACCGTCTCGCGCGTCAGGGCCTTGCCGGGCGTCAGGGCCTCCACCAGCACGGCATCGGTGGCCAGAAAGCCGATGTCGGCCGTACGCTCGAACAGGTTGCGCACCAGGATGTCGATGCCGGTCTGCGCCTTGGCGCCCAGGTGCTCCAGCACATTGCGTACGCTGGCGGCTTCCAGCCCGGCCATCATCTCGCTGGACAGCGCGGCAAAGTCGCGGCGTGCCCGGCCAAGGTCGCCACCCGAAGAGGCCTCGGACGACAAGGTGGAGAGGGAGGACAGCAGCGCCAGGCTGTCCCACGACGACTCCACCCGCTGCAACTCCTGGCGCCGCAACTGCACGCGCGGCATGTAGCGGAGCAGACGCCCCGACTTGGAAGAGAAAAGGTCAACCATCCACACAACAAGCCATCGCTTGCCTCCTGCTGCCTGTCAAACGGCAGCCGATGCACGCAAGTTGTGCGCCAGCCCGCGCTGACAGCACCAGACGTGACCTCAGGGCGGTCCGGCAGAAAAGGCCGCGCGGCGGCCCTGCCCGTCCGACAGCGCACCAAAACAGGCCCGGCACGCGCACCAGCGCCGTTGTGCCGCACGCCAAAACAGTGCGACCGGCCCGGTTCGGGCGGGCCAGTGGATGGGAGGGATGTCAGAGCGCCCCGGCCGGCGCTGCCGACGCCGCGGGCGCCGGCCCGCTCAGGCCGTGGCGCGCTTGAGGCGGATCTCTTCGAGCCGGAAGCCGCCCACCGGCACCGTCTTGGCCGAGTTCAGCTCGCGCTTGAAACCGGCCAGCTCGTGGAAGCGCAGGGCGCGCTCGTTGCCCAGCGGCAACCAGACCGTGACCTGGGTGCAGCCTTCTTCGGCCAGCCCCTCACGCGCCGCATCCCACAGGGCCAGGCCCACGCCCTTGTCCCAGTGCGCAGGCTGCACATAGATGGCCCAGATCTCGCCCACCGTGGGCTTGGTGCCCTGGTCGCGCGAGCGGTCGTAGCCGACGAAGCCAATGACCTTGTTGTTCTCGTCCACCGCCACCTGCACCTGCGGCTCGCCATACTCGATGGCTTCGCGCCAGAAAGCGAGACGGGCGTCGGCGCCCTGGGGTTTGAAGAACTCGGCGGGAACCAGATCGCGGTAGATGGTTTCGCTGGTGCTGGCGTGGATGGTGGCGATGGCCTTGGCGTCGCGCAGCGTGGCGGGACGGATGGTGAAGCTGGACATGGAGAACTGACTCTGGAAAAACCGTGCGGCCAAGGTCGCCGCAAAAGACAAGCGGGCGATAATAGCGCACGCGATGCCCCCACCCCCATGACGAACGACACGTCCCAGAAATCCCTCGCCCAGCTGGTCGAGGAACTGCGCAGCTACCAGGCCGAGCTGGAGGCACAGAACGAGGCGCTGCGCTACAGCCGCATTGCCGCCGAGGGCGCCTCGGAGCGCTTCGAATCGCTGTTCTCCAATGTGCCGCTGGCGCTGATGGTGGTGGACGAACTGGGCATGGTGCTGCAGAGCAATGCCATGGCGCTGCAACTGTTCCGCCCACGCGAATTTGATCCGCCGCTGAACTTCCTGCTGCCGCTGGTGGACGAAGTGCACCTCGAGCGCGTCGGCCGCTGCTTCGACGCCGCGCGCCGCGACGGCCGTGGCGAGGTAACCGAGGTGGTGTTCCTGCGCGGCTCGGAAGGCACGATGACGGGCGACCTGCACATGGCGCGCATCGAGTACTCGCAGGACGACACGATGGCGCACTTCATCTGCGCCGTGATCGACCAGGGGCCGCTGCTGGCCGAACGCCGTGCCTTGCAGGAAAGCGCCGAGGCGCTGCGCCAGCGCAACGAGGAGCTGCGCCTGAGCGAGAACCGGATGGCGGCCATCATCAACTCCTCGCTCGACGCCATCGTCTGCGTCGACGCCGACCAGCGCATCTCCGTCTTCAACCCGGCCGCCGCCGCGCTGTTCCAGTGCCCGGCCGACCAGGCACTGGGCACCTCGCTGGCGCGCTTCCTGCCGGAGGCCATGCCTGCCATCGCCGCCACCGAAACGGCAACGCACGCCTCGCTGGGCGAACTGGCGGGCCAGACCGCCGCCGGCGCGCCGCTGGCGCTGGAGGTCAGCGTCTCGTGCGAGCGTCATCCGCAAGGCAACATCACCACCGTCTTCGCGCGCGACCTGACCGGCCGCAAGGCGATGGAAGCGCAACTGCGCGAGTCGCACAAGATGCAGGCCGTGGGCACCATGGCCGGCGGCATTGCGCACGACTTCAACAACATCCTGAGCGCCATCCTCGGCAATGTGGAGCTGGCCAAGCAGGACGCCGGTGCCGACTCGCCGGCGCTGGTCAGTCTGGGCGAGATCGAGAAAGCTGGCCGGCGCGCACGCGACCTGGTGCGCCAGATCCTGACCTTCAGCCGCAACGAGGCGCCGACGCGCCAGCCGGTGCAACTGGCCGAGCTGGTGCAGGAGTCCAAGCGCCTGCTCAAGGTCACGCTACCGCCCCACA
>JAYRLJ010000251.1:0-4759 GCA_041905305.1 Hylemonella sp.
CGGCAATCGCCCGCGCGGCCTGGCTGAGAATCTTCACCTGGTCGGCGGGGTCGGCATCCTGCGCTTCCGTCACCCGCGTCATGGCTTCAAACAGGCTGGACTGCACCATGCGCAGCACGGCGGCAGAGTGCTCGTCGGCTTCATCCGGTGCGGATTGCGCAATCAGCCGCGCCGCCTCGGTGCTGGCCTTGATGCGAGCCATAACGGTTTGCAGGCGCTGGTCGTAGCGATGCACCGCCGCATGGCTGATCTCGAAGCCTTGCTCCTTCAGCCAGGCCGACAGCGCCATGTAGCCGCCGTGGGTCTTGTCCAGCAGCAGGCGCTCTAGCTGGGTTTTCAGATCGGCAGGCAGGCTGTCGATTTTGGGTCGGCGGGCCATTACGCTCACCACCTCGGCGGGCGGGCGATGTCGGGCGGGCAGTCGGCGCGGTATTCCACCAGGCTCTCGCCCCCCGCCGTCAGTTCCGCCCACCACACGGGGCCGCTCTTGCCAATCGCCACCAGGCCGCGCTTTTCCAGGCTGCACAATTCAGCGCGCACCTGGTCGGCCGTGGAGCGCAGCAGCACGTCACGCGCCGTCATCAAGAGCACATGCTCATTCACGCCATAAGGCCGCCCGTGCCACAGCGCCGACAGCAGAATCCAGCGCAGCGCCTCGCGCTCGGCCCGCGCCATGTCGATGGCGGCATCAATTCTGTTTTGCATTCATCACCCCCCGGATGTCGATCAGCACCTCGGTCAGGCGGTCGATCTTGGCGTTGATCGTGGTGTATTCGCGGATCGCATCCTCGCGCCGCTGGTAATGCAAGGGCAGTTCCGCCATCAGCCGTTCAAAGCGGCCTTCCAGGTCGTCGATACGCTTCAAACGGGTTTCGATCTCGTCGATCATGCGCCCGGCAAACCACTTCAACAGGCCGAACACGCCCCCCAGCACGATGCCGGAAACGCTCAATAGCCAGGTAATGGGGATGCCGTCGGCAATCTGATATTCAGTCATTGCGGCCACCCGTCGAGGAGGAGTCGAACGTCGGCGGCATGGCCGTCAGCCTGCTGCGCCAGATCAAGATATGTTGCCGCGCACTCGCCGAGTAGCTCTCGGGCGGGATCGGGGTTGAGACCGTCGGCGCCGCCGGCAGCGAGGGACAGGCCGTAGGGCTGGGCAAGGGTGTCGCGCAGCCGCTCAAGCTCAGTGCGAGCAGCGCGATGATCGGCGCGCACCCGCGCCAGGGTTTGTTGATGCGCATGGGTTGCCTCATGGATTCGCGTTTGAAAAATCCGCTCCTGCGCCCGCGCCGCTTCCTGCGCCGCCGCACGCGCGGCCTCCAGTTCGCTGCGCAGTTCGGCCTCGTGCCGGGCGCTCTCCAGCCGCACGTTATCCAGGCGCACGGCCTGAACAAACCAGACGGCGCACCCCGTGACCGCCGCCGCCAGGAGCGGGGTCGCCCACGGGCGCCAGCTTGCGACAATGGATACTGGCGTCATGGCCGCCCCTCCGTGCACAGTTTGAATTCATCCTGCCGGCGCTTGACCAGCCCGGCCATGACCCGGCCGCCCGCCCGGTTCCACTTGAGGATTTCGGCGCAGGCCGCGTCGTAGTTCGGCGGGGTTTCTTTCAGGCGCTTGACCAGCGTCGACCGGCAAAAGGCGCCTGTGCCGACGTTGTAGGTCAGCGAAACGTAGGCGTCCCACTCATGCGGGTAGAGCGGCACCGGCCCCAGGCAGGCTTTCATCTCGCGCTGCACGCGGTCCACGTCTTGCCCCAGGCGCACCAGGGCACGCTCCACCGACATCTTGTCGCCGCGCGCTACCTTGCGCCCATCGGCATGGGTGGTGCTGCCAAAGCCCACGGTCTGCACGCCCACGCCGTCGTCGTAGGCGGTTTCCCGGTAGCCTTCGTGCACGGCGATGCCGATCAGGCCGGCAGCCGACAGGACAAGAAAGGAGGGGAGGAGTCGTCGCATGCCGTCCATTCTGGCGGCATGGACTGAGCGGGCTGAATTAAAGGCGTTTAGCCCGTTTCGCCAGGGCAAGGCAGGGGCGGCGGATCACAGGCCCAGCTCGGCCTGGCGCTCTTTTTTGTCTTTTTCCCGCTGGCGGGCAATGATCTGATAGACGTACTGCACGGTGATGCCGAACTCGCGGGCCAGTTGCCGCTGGTTGTGCCCGGTGAATTTGCGCCACACCTCGATGTCGCGGCCATGCGCCGCCAGGCGGATGTCTTTGGGCACGTAGAAGTATTCGCCGCCGCAGGTTTCCAGCACCCGGCGCAGCACGTCATAAGCCGCCTGGTCGGCAGCCTCGGGGGCAAGACCAAGCACTTCGGACAGTCCGGCGGCGATGGATTCATGCAGGATCACCGCGCCTTCGGGCAGGGTTTCAGGCAGCGGCATGGGTCGCCTCCATGCGATAAAACCAGGTGTTGCCCTCGCGGCGGCAGGTAATCGCCAGCCCGTTGTCACGCAATTCGGCAATGCAGGAATTCACGGCGCACACACCAGCGCCGATGATGATGTCGAGGGTGGAGTATTCTCGCCCGTCGGCGAGCAGATCAGCCACGCGCCTTAGGCGTGCGGAGTTTTTCAGGCGAGCCGCTTTCATGCTGGGGCATCCTCAGCTTTTTGGCGATGCTGGCCAACATCGCCCGCGCCCTCTCGCGGTCTGCCTCCGTTGCTGGAGGCGCATGGAGTTTAAGCGGTTCCGGCCGCGCCGGCAATGCCTCCAGCAAGTGCTTGGGGGCAGGCCAGCTTTCACGCACTCGCGCCAGGGTCATGAACGCCGTATGAAACCTTCCGGCATCCAGCGCTTCATCGTAGTCGCCACTCGCGGCAAGCGTTTCCGCCCAGATGCGCGTCACTTCGCCCATTGCCACGCCAGCCGGCGAGCCGTCGAGATTCAGAAGGCGCAGCCGCTCCATGTGGTACTTGACGATCTCGCCCAGCCAACGAGGAACTTTGACGTGGACCTTCACTCGTCATCTCCGAACGATACATTCCTGATAGCCATAGCCGCTTGCTCGGCGGCAGTGATGCGCCGGCCAGCAGCGGGAGCTGATCGCCTTACCGCCTCTTCGTGCATGCGCACCGCCAGTGCATCAACAAGCTGCCCGCCAGCCTGGACTGGCATGGCAGCAGGCATCCCTTCCAGCACCCGCCGCAGGTAGTTGTGATTCTTCATCGGCACCGCGCCGGACTTGGCGCGAATTGCCTCCACCGTCTCGGCCATGGCCGCAGAAAGTCGCAAAGAATCCGCGCAAAGTGTCAGCGCCTCACGCGCCAGGCGCAGCGCCCTGTCGTTCGACAGGTCGCGCTTTTCGGGGCGGAACAGGCCCAGATACTGCACTAGGGCGCGGGAAGCTTCGCCCGGCAGGTTCGCCAGAATACCCAGCAACTCGCGCCCGGCCTCGTCCTGGCACACCGCCTCCAGGCTGATCTGGCTGTGGCACACGGGGCAGCGTCCCAGCATCATGATTCACCCCGCTTTGAAAGGCTCTTCTGCCAGCGCTTCAGGCCGGAAATTACGCGGGTCGCGCCATCGCGGGACAAAAACCGCACCGCATCCACCCCCGCCGTCCGGCCGATGAAGCTCGCCAGCCGGCCATCGTCCAGGCCATCCACCCAGCCAAACACCCCGGCCAGGCGCTCGATCTCCGCCCACTGGTTGGGCGTGGGCCGCTCCCAGCCGGAACCGCCGCGCGGCTTCGGCCCCGGCACGCCAATCTGCACGCCCTTGCCCTTGTAATGCCAAAGCAGCCGGCGCAGCTCGGTTTCCGTCATGTCGGCACAGCTTTCCTTGCCCACCACGGCCTGCTGCACGGTCTTGCGCTCGTCGTCGGACAGCCCGGCCAGCGCGGCGGCCTTGTGGGCCAGCCCGATCAGGGCGCGGCGCTCAGGCGTTGCGGCAGGCATCGTAAGCCTCGGCAGCGGGTTCGTAGGCCGATTCCGGGTCGCACAGCACCCGCGTTGCCAGCATGGCAGCATCGCCCGTGCTATGCACGGCAATCCGGCGCAGGGCCATTTCGTAGGCGGCCAGCCGGTGCAGCACGCACTCAACCAGCCGGGCGTCCCGCTCGGTGGTCATGCCTTCGTTGATACGATCAGCCAGGGTATTCATGGTGTTTTCTCCAGTCAGTTGGCGAATGCCCCGCAGCACAGGCGGCAGGGCATTGACCCGACCGGCTTACTTTTCGGCCAGGAACTTCACGCTGGTGGACTTGCCCACCTTGAGGCAGGCGCGGATCGACGGTTGCAAGGGGTCGTCGGCATCGCACGCCATCTCCACCAGGCGCGGCTCCGGCTTATAGACGGCCTCGGATTTCACCAGGTCGCCAAAGCGGTCGCCCAGCACCGCCGCCAGCTTGTCCGCATCGCCAATCGACACCCGCTCGGACTCGGAAACCACCACCCGGCACACGCCCTTGACCACCAGGCTGTTGCCCACCAGCGCCTCGGCAAGCTGCGCCTTGATCGGCTTCAGTTCTTCTTCCAGCGCAGCAATCTGCTTCTGGATGTCCCAGCCCTTCATCCCCAGCCGGATCAGGGAAGGATCGGCCGCGCTCACCTCGCCGGTTTCGCGCTCGATGATTTCTGCTGCCACCACGACTTCGTCTTTCAGTTTGGCTTTTGCCATTTCGATTTCTCCAAAGCCCACCCCGGCCAGGGTGGTGATACCCTCAGATACCGGCCCGCTCGGCGGGCCTGGCTGGAAACATGACTCGGGTCACATGCCCCATTACACCTTTGCGAGGCGGCCGCCGATGTCC
>JAYRLJ010000252.1:0-4752 GCA_041905305.1 Hylemonella sp.
GCCGACACGTGGGCAGGCTGACCGAGGGCGAGCAGGCCGAAGTTCTTTTCGTCGATTTGCGCCGTCAGCTCGGTGTCGCCGTTCGGCGCCAGGGTGAGCAGGGCCTTGCCCGGTTGCGCGGTGTCGCCCGGCTCGACGCTGCGCGTCAGCACCCGGCCGGCGACCGGGGCGCGCAGCGTGGCGTAGGCCAGGCGGACGTCGGCCACGGCCAGCGCGGCGCGGGCCTGCTCGACATTGCTGCGGGCGACCCGCACCTCGCTGCCCTGCGGCCGGTTGTTGGCCACCTGGATCTGTGCCGCCTGCAACTGGCTGGCTGCCACGTCGCGGGCGCGCTGGGCGTCGTCGAGCTGGGCCGGGCTGTAGAAACCCTTGGCGACCAATTCACCAACCCGCTGGTACTGGCGCTCGGCCTGGCGGGCGTTGGCCTCGGCCTGGCGCAGGCTCTGCTCGGCCAGCGGCAGGCTGGCTTCGCCAATCTGCTGCAGGCGGCTTTCGGCCTGGGCCAGGCTGGCCCTGGCCTGGGCGACGCTGGCCTGCCATTCGGCGGCGTCGAACTGGAGCAGAACCTGGCCGGCGGTGACCGCATCACCCTCGCGCACCGCCACGCCAGTCACCCGGCCGGTGATCTGGCTGGCCACCTCGACCCGCTGCGGCGTGCGCACCCGGCCGCTGGCCACCACGGCCTGGCGTAGTTCGCCGCGTTCGACGCGCGCCACCTCGGCCCGCTCGCCGCCCAGGCTAAAGTAGGCAAAGGCAGCCAGGGCGGATCCGCCGAGCAGCAGGGCATAGCGGCGCGGACGGGGAAGGCGGGCGAGGATTCCGGTCATGGGGTCTCGGTAGGGTTTGGCGGGTTCGGCTGCAGTTTACGGGAAAGCGGCGTCATCGCGTCGACTGCCGAGAAGGCGGCTTCGTTGCGCAGCGCGGCGTCGCCGCTCGTCCAGTGCAGCAGCGGGGCGGCGGCTTGGGCGGTGTTGACGGTGGCGCAGGCGTCGATGCACAGGCCGCATTGCGTGCAGGAGAACATCCAGCGTTTCAGGCTGCGCGGTTTCAGGCGCATCGGGCAGACGGCATCGCAGGCGCTGCCCTGGCCGTCCAGGCAGGTCGCGCATTCGGCCAGCCGGGAGCGCTCGGTGCCGACGACCAGGGCGCGCCGGTTGCTCATCCAGGCCAGGCTTTGCAGGATGCCGACCGAGCAGCCGTAGCGGCAGAACAGGTGGCGGGCGAAGAGCAGTTCCAGGCTGAAGGCGACGGTGCCGACGATCAGCAGCCAGACTTCGCCGGGCAGCAAGGTGCCGCGGAGCAGGCTGCCATAGACGTGGCGCGGCGGCATCACGTAAGTCAGTGCGGCGAGCGTGAAGATGAAGCCGCTGGCTGCGGCGATAGGCAGCATCGGCAGCCAGGCCTGCCAGTCGCGGAGGCGGGGCTGGCCGTTCGGGTGGGTGGGTGGCAGCACCTTGCCTTCCCACAGCGTCGGTTTGCCGATGGCGCGGATGAACAGGCTATTGAGCCATTCGACAATGCCGAAATGCGGGCACAGCCAGCCACAGTAAATCCGGCCCCAGCGCCGGGTGGTGTAGATGAAGGCGGCGATGGCGACGACCAGCGGCAGGATCAGCCGCAGCACGATGTTGACCACGGCCTGGGCCGGCGGGATGCGTTTGGCCAGCAGGTCGTCGATGCCCAGTTGCCAGGGAAAGGTCAGGACATAGGCGTGCTTCTCGACCATGTCGTAGCGGAACAGGTCGAAGACCGGCGCCAGTACGAAGATGGCGAAAAAGCCGAGTTGCGTCACCCGCCGCCAGGCTTGCTCGGCGGCGGGAGTCATCGAGCGAACAGCCTCAACGCAGCGAAATCCAGTAGGCCAGCAGGATCAGCCCGGAAACCAGGATCAGCCAGCCTTCGAGCAGCACCCGCCACATCCGCGGCGCCTCGCGCAGTTCCATGAAATCGAGAATGACCAGGCGGCCCTTGACGAAGGCGATGAGCAGCATGGCAACGATGGCCGAGGTGCCGGCGGCGCCGACCTCGCCGAGATACCAGGTGATGACGGTCGCCACCATCAACACCAGCCAGGCCCGGTGGGCGGGATTCTTCAGCATGTCCATGATCAGCGCATCACATAAACGAGAGGGAAAAGGATGATCCACAACAGATCGACCATGTGCCAGTAAGCCGCGCCACTCTCCAGGCCGTGCGCGTCCTGGCTGGTGTAAGCCCCCTTGCGGGCCTGTACCCAGATCACGGCAAGGATCACCATGCCGAGAATGACGTGCATGAAGTGGAAGAAAGTCAGCGAGATGTAGAACATGTAGAAGGTGTTGGTCGACAGCGTGATGCCGGCGCCGAACTTGGCCGCGTACTCGATCACCTTGACTACCAGGAAACCGCCGCCGCACAGGAAGCCGAGCAGGATGTTGCGCGGCACTGCCGGCAGATCATCGCGATGCGCTGCCTGCACGGCACGCACCACGAACCACGAGCCGGTAATCAGCAGGAAAGTGTTCAGCGCGCCAAGGTCGCGATTCACCGTCTGCTGGTATTCGTTGAACAGTTCCACGTTCTTTGCCCGGGCGAAGGCATAGGCGGCGAAGAACACCGCGAAGACGAGCATTTCGGACAGGATGAAGACCCAGATGGCGAGGTCGCCGGGCAGGCGGCGGGCCGGTGGCACTTCGGGAGGCATGGGCAGGGTGGCGGTGTGGCTCATGGTGGTCTCAGACGATGAACATGACTTTGGCGAGGACGATGATGCTCAGCCCGAAGCCGACGGCAAGGTAGTGGATGGTCTCGAAGCGGTCGATGCGGAACGCTTCCGGCTTGCCGGTGACGATCAGGAAATGCACCAGGTGGCCGACGGGGGTGCGCTTCTCAGATTGCATGAAGAGGAAGGGCGAACTGGCGAAGATGGTCAGCAGGCCGAGGGCGATGGTCATCTTCAGCGTGAGCAACTGACCGAAGGAGGTGGCGATCAATTCGGAAAAACCGCCGTAGTTGTCGATGTGCCCGAAATACATGTAGAAACCGGTGACGTAGAGCGGAATGACGGCCAGTGGATAAGTGCGGCGTATGCGGCGGAAGAGGTGGAACTCGACCTTCTGGAATACCGCATCGCCGATCTGCTTGCGCACCGGTTCGAGAATGAAGACCTCCATGGCCACGGCACCGACGAAGAGCACGGCGCAGATCAGGTGAAGGAGGACGATCAGTTGATGGTTCATGGCAGGTATCCGGCATCAAATGAGAATGTTTATCATTTTATATATTAGCTTTTGCTTTTATTTGATGTCGATTAAGCCTTTCGGAGTTGCTGTCCGCCCGCATCGAAACGGACGCCAACAGGCAATCCTCAGGGCTGGGTGACGGCCTTGAGCAGCAGGGTGTCGACGACGACCGGCGCCTTGATGGTCAGGAAATGAGGGCCACCCTCTGCCTTGAAGCGGAATTCCAGGGCGTTTTGTTGTGGGCAGAGGCTTTCCTCGACCAGAGGCTCGAAACGATCGTCGGTAAGCTTCACCTTGCCATTGCCGGCGACCGAAAAATCGAGGCGGAGCTGATAGTCGCCCTTGCCAAGCGCGCCAAGCGGAATGAAGTAGCCGCCTTCCCGGGTATTGCGCCAGGCCGCCAGTTCGCTGGCACCCAGCCTGCTGCCGACACTGACCGGGCTGGCCAGCGGGTAATGGGCGCACTCCTCCTTGGTGCGGCGGAGCACTCCGAACAGCTTTTCCGCCTCGCCGTCGGTGATGTTGCCGAGGTAGCGCTGCATGTGGCCGCGCGCCTCCTTGGCGCCTGTATGAAAACTGAGCCGGCCGCTGCATTGGCCCTCATGGCAATTGGCGCACACGGTGTAGAAACGCACGACGCTGGCCGCTGGGGTAGGCTCGGCGGCATGGCTGCTGGCGGTGATCAGCAGGGCCAGCGCAGCGAGGAAACGCTTGTCGAATTTAGCCATGATGTATCCGGATCAGTGCGATACCGGCCATGCCGAGCACCAGCATCAGGTATTGCCACTGCCGCTGGCGGCGCTCGATCTGGCCGTGGATGCGCGGTAGCAGGTCGCCAAAGGCAATGTACAGGAGGCTGGCGGCGGACAGCGCGAGGGCATAGGGAATCAGGGCCTGTGCTTCGGCCAGCAGGAAATAGCCGAGCAGGGCGCCGGGCAGGGTGGCCAGGGCCGACACGAGGTTCCAGCCCAGTGCCTGCCAGCGGCCCAGTCCGCTATCGACCAGCACGGCGTAGTCGCCCATTTCCTGCGGCACTTCGTGGGCGATGACGGCCAGCGTGGCGGCCAGGCCGACTTCGGGCGAGGTCAGGAAAGCGGCGGCGATGACGATGCCGTCCACGAAATTGTGGAAGGCATCGCCGTAGAGGATCAGACGGCCACGGCTGCGGCGCTCGCTGCAATCGTCGGCGTGGCAGTGGTGCCAGTGGCTGAAACGCTCGATGGCCAGCATCAGGCCGAGACCGCCCAGCACGCAGGTGCCGGCGACCAGCGGCGGCAGGCTGCGGTAGGCGCGCGGCAGCATGCCGAGAAAGGCGGCGGCCAGCATGCTGCCGGCCGAAAAGGCGAGCAGCAGCGGCAGCAGGCGAGCCCGCCAGCGGGCCGGGGCAGCCGCGATGCCCGCCGCACCGACCATGGCGCCGATGCTGCCAAGGCTGGCCAGGCCGAGCACGGCGAGTGTGGACATGGCGGATTGCGTCTTAGAAAACCAGCACCTTGCGCTGGGCTTCCAGCACGGTGCGGGCCATGGCATC
>JAYRLJ010000253.1:0-4747 GCA_041905305.1 Hylemonella sp.
CAGTGTCAACCCGCTGGCTTGGCAACTGCGCATGGAAGCCCTGCGTCTACTGGGCTTGCCGGATGAGTTTGAACTGGTGGCGCTGGATTACTGCATTACCTACGAAGTGTCGCCGCCCTCCTGGCAGGAGGTGCGCTGCCGCTGCGAGCCGGAGGGGCAGACCGCACGGCGCGCCGCCGCGCCGCCCGTCGAGACACCGGGGGTGAGTGCGGGTGGAGTGGAACTTGTCGGTGAGATCACCGGCGACGCCTCCGAAGCGCTGGCCCAGCTCGATGCCGGCATGGAGGGCGCGTCGCGCCTGGTGGTGTCCTGTGCACGCCTGATCCGGGTTGATTTTCCCGCCGCCGGCAGCATCTTGAATTGGGTGGCCGCGCAGGAAGTGCAGGGCCGTCAGGTGCAGTTCCGCGATGTGAACCGCATCGTGGCGGCGTTCTTTCGCGTCATCGGCATCAACGAGCACGCCCGCATCGTGCAGCGCAGCACCTGAGGTACGTCGGGCGCGCCGCTCGCGGGCCGGCGTCGGGCATGGCTGTTCTCCGTATTGGAACGACACATGGAACAATTTCACGGTACCACCATCGTCAGCGTGCGACGCGCCACCGCCAACGGCTTTGAAGTCGCGATCGGTGGCGACGGCCAGGTGACGCTGGGCAACATCGTCGTCAAGGGCACGGCGCGCAAGGTGCGCAAGCTCTACCACGGCAAGGTGCTGGCGGGTTTCGCCGGCGCCACCGCCGACGCTTTTACCTTGTTCGAGCGCTTCGAGGCCAAGCTGGAAAAACACCAGGGTCATCTGCAGCGTGCCGCGATCGAGCTCACGCGCGATTGGCGCACCGACCGCGTGCTGCGCCGGCTTGAAGCCATGCTGGCCGTGGCTGATCCCACCAGTTCGCTCATCATCACCGGCAACGGTGACGTGCTGGAACCGGAAAACGGCGTGGTGGCCATCGGCTCTGGCGGCGCCTATGCCCAGGCGGCGGCGATTGCGCTGCTCAACCACACCGAGTTGTCGGCCGAGGACATCGTGCGCCAGTCGCTGGCGATCGCTGGCGAGCTCTGCATCTACACCAACATGAACCACACCATCGAAACCTTGAGTTAAGTTTCGATAGGAAAACGAGCGCTGGAGCTTTCTATATAAGCGCTATCAGCTATCAAATATATAGCGAAACGGACCGCATCATGTCATCCATGACCCCGCAGGAGATCGTCTCCGAACTGGACCGCCACATCGTCGGCCAAGCGCAGGCCAAGCGGGCTGTCGCCATTGCCTTGCGCAACCGCTGGCGGCGCCAGCAGGTCGAGGCCGCACTGCGACCCGAGATCACGCCCAAGAACATCCTGATGATCGGTCCCACCGGTGTCGGCAAGACCGAGATCGCGCGCCGGCTGGCGCGCCTGGCCGATGCGCCTTTCATCAAGGTCGAGGCGACCAAGTTCACCGAAGTCGGTTATGTGGGCAAGGACGTCGATTCGATCATCCGCGACCTGGCCGAGGTGGCCGTGAAGCAGACGCGCGAGGCCGAGATGAAGAAGGTGCGCACGCGCGCTGAGGACGCGGCCGAAGAGCGCATCCTCGACGTGCTGGTGCCGCCACCGCGCCATGAGTTTGGCGGCTCGGAGCCGACCGACAACACGGCGCGCCAGGTCTTTCGCAAGAAGCTGCGCGAGGGTCTGCTCGACGAGCGTGAGATCGAACTCGACCTGGCCGAGCCGCGGCCGCAACTGGAGATCATGGCGCCGGCCGGCATGGAGGAGATGAGCGAGCAGCTGCGTGGCCTGTTCGGCCAGATGGGCGCTGGCAAACGCAAGACGCGCAAGCTGAAGATCGCCGAGGCGATGAAGCTGCTGCTCGACGAGGAGGCCGCCAAGCTGGTCAACGAGGAGGAGATCAAGGTCCAGGCCCTGGCCAACGCCGAGCAGAACGGCATCGTCTTCATCGACGAGATCGACAAGGTGACCTCACGCAGCGAGGGCAGTGGCGCCGAAGTCTCGCGCCAAGGCGTGCAGCGCGACCTTCTGCCGCTGGTCGAAGGCACGACCGTGTCCACCAAGTACGGCATGCTCAAGACCGACCACATCCTGTTCATCGCCTCCGGCGCCTTCCACCTGAGCAAGCCGAGCGACCTGATCCCCGAATTGCAGGGTCGTTTCCCGATCCGCGTCGAACTCGCTTCGCTTTCGGTGCAGGACTTCGAGGCCATCCTGACGCAGACCCATGCTTCGCTGGTCAAGCAGTACCAGGCGCTGCTGGCCACCGAGGGTGTGACGATCGAGTTCACGCCTGAGGGCATCACGCGCCTGGCGCATATTGCCTACGAGGTGAACGAACGCACCGAGAACATCGGCGCGCGCCGGCTGGCGACGGTAATGGAGCGCCTGCTGGACGATGTCAGCTTCGATGCGACGCGCCTGGGCGGGCAGACCGTGGTGGTCGATGCCGCTTACGTCGACGCCCGCCTGGCCGACCTGAGCCGCAACGAGGATCTCTCCCGTTACATTTTGTGAGGGGATGCGGGGGGTGTTACTCCCTCATCCATCACATTCACATCGGTTCCTAAGTGCTTAATTTAGAACGATTTTTGCCCTCGAATTTCCTTGCAAAACCGTTCTAAGTCCTTGATTTCATTGAAATTTTTCTTGTAACCCCTCTTGCAGCAGGCGAATTTGCTGCTACAGTGCAAAAAAGTGCAATTAAGTGGTGAAAAGTGCCTTCGCACTTTTCGCCATCTGGCTTTTCTGTCCGAGAGGGGTTGGTTGTCGTGTTTCAAGGGGCTTCGTCGCTGAGTCTGGATGCCAAGGGGCGGCTGTCTGTGCCGACCCGGCATCGTGACGTGCTCAGCGCCACTGCGGCCGGCCAGCTGACCATCACCAAGCACCCGCACGGCTGCCTCATGGTCTTCCCGCGCCCCGAGTGGGAGAAGTTCCGCGAGCGCATCGCGGCGCTGCCCATGGCGGCGCAATGGTGGAAGCGCATCTTCCTCGGCAACGCCATGGATGTGGAGATGGATGCCACCGGCCGTGTGCTGGTGTCGCCCGAGTTGCGGGCTGCGGCCGGCATCTCCAGGGACGCCATGCTGCTGGGCATGGGCAACCACTTCGAGCTCTGGGACAAGGCGACCTACGAGGCGCAGGAGGCCCAGGCCATGCAGGGCGAGATGCCCGACGTCTTCAAGGACTTTTCCTTCTGAAGGTTGACGGTGGAACACTCCGCATGGACACACACCACCGTCTTGTTGAACGAAGCCGTCGAAGCCTTATTCAACAAGCCGGATGCGCAGGCGGGCGGGCCGGTCCCGGCCGATGGCACCTACGTCGACGCCACCTTCGGCCGCGGCGGCCATTCGCGTCTCATCCTGTCCCGGCTGTCGCCCCAAGGGCGGCTGATCGCCTTCGACAAGGACCCGATGGCGATTGCCGAGGCGCAACGCATCAACGACCCGCGCTTTGCCATTCGCCACCAGGGCTTTCGTTCGCTGGGCGAGTTGCCGTCGGCCAGCGCCGCCGGCGTGCTGATGGACCTGGGGGTGAGTTCGCCGCAGATCGACGACCCCGGGCGCGGTTTCAGTTTTCGATTCGAAGGTCCGCTGGACATGCGCATGGACACCACGCGCGGCGAGAGCGTGGCGCAATGGCTGGCGACGGCCGAAACCCGACAGATCGCGGAGGTGATACGTGACTACGGTGAAGAACGGTTTGCTGGCCAAATTGCAAAGGCGATTGTTGCTCGCCGACAGGAACGGGGCCCAATTTCAACCACCACCGAGCTGGCCCAGCTCGTGGCTGACACGGTCAAAACCCGCGAGCCGGGCCAGAACCCTGCAACGCGCACATTTCAGGCTCTTCGGATTTTCATCAACGCCGAGCTTGAAGAGCTGCAAGCGGCGCTAGAGGCCAGCCTGGATGTGCTGCAACCCGGAGGCCGGCTGGTGGTGATCAGTTTCCATTCGCTGGAAGATCGCATCGTCAAGCAGTTCATCGCGCAGCATGCGCGCGAGGTGTACGACCGTCGCGCGCCGTTTGCCGCACCGAAACCGATGAAGCTCAAGGCGTTGGAGCGCATCAAGCCGAGCGAGGCCGAGGTGGCCGCCAATCCGCGTGCCCGCAGCGCCATCATGCGCGTGGCGGAAAGGACGGCGGCGTGACGCGGCTCAATGTCGTCCTGCTGCTGGCGGTCATCGCCAGTGCGCTGTTCCTGGTCAACGTGCAGTACGAGTCGCGCCGTCTGTACACGGAGATCGACCGTGCCCGGTTGGAGGCGCGCAAGATCGAGACGGAGCGTGAACAGTTGCAGATCGACAAGCGCGCCCAGGCCACGCCTCTGCGCGTGGACAAGCTGGCGCGCGAGCAGTTGCAGATGCGCGTGGCGACGCCGGCCATCACGCACTACGTGAACTACACCGCCCCCGGCCCGACCGCCGATGCGGGTGGCAGCCGACCGCAGGCACAGGGGCGCGTGCAATGAGCCGCAGCATCCTCTACACCTCCAGCCCGTTGCTGGCCAGCCGCACACCGGTGTGGCGCAGCAAGTTCATCGTGGCGGCGCTGGCCATCGGTTTCGGCGGCCTGGCGGCGCGGGCGGCGTACGTGCAGGTGGTGGGCAATGATTTCTTCCAGCGCCAGGGCGAGGTGCGCTTTGCGCGCACGCTGGAGTTGCCGGCCAACCGGGGCCGCATCCTCGATCGCAATGGCCTGCTGTTGGCCTCCAATGTCGTGGCGCCCAGTATCTGGGCCATTCCCGAAGACG
>JAYRLJ010000003.1:0-35789 GCA_041905305.1 Hylemonella sp.
ATGACCGAGCTCAACGACCACCTCAAGCTGCTGTATGCGCGTGCGGCCCAGCTGTACGACCGGCAGACCGCGCTGCCGGTGCGGCACGACACCGCCGACAGCATCTACGCCGGACTGCAGGCGCGCGTGCAGGCGGCGACCGAGGCCGCCGGCACCGATGCACCGAACGAGCCGCGGCTGGTCTTGACCTTCCCGGTGGAACTGCCCGGTGGCACCAGTGACGAAGAGGTGACGCAGTGGCTCTCGGCCAGCGGCTTCACCAAGGTGCAGGCCGAACGCGAGGTGGCCACGCCGGCCGGGCCGCGCAAGGTGCTGGACGTGGTGGCCGACCGTTTCCGCTTCAGCCACGCCGAGCGTGCGCGCGTGGTCGAGGCCATCGAGACGGCGCTCAAGCGCGGCAGCGGCCGCATGACGGTCTACGTGCTGCCCGAGGCCGGCAGTGAAGCGGCACCGGAGTTGTGGAAGTTCTCCACCGGCCTGCACTGCCCCGAGAGCGACCTGCGCTACAGCGACCCGATTCCCTCCATGTTCTCCTTCAACTCCGCCGTGGGTGCGTGCGAGGTCTGTCGCGGCTTCGGACGTGTGATCGGGGTGGACTGGGGGCTGGTGATCCCGAACGACAAGCTCACCCTGCGCGCCGGGGCCATCAAGCCCATCCAGACGCCCGCCTGGGCCGAGTGTCAGGACGACCTGATGCGCCACGCCGAAGCGGCAGGCATTCCGCGCGACACGGCCTGGAACAAGCTGACCCAAGAACAGAAAGACTGGGTCATCGGCGGCTCGCCCAACTGGAACGGCAAGTGGAACCAGCAGTGGTACGGCATCAAGCGCTTCTTCGAATACCTGGAGAGCAAGGCCTACAAGATGCACATCCGTGTGCTGCTGTCCAAGTACCGCAGCTACACGCCGTGTGAGACCTGCCAGGGCGCACGCCTCAAGACCGAAAGCCTGCTCTGGCGTATCGGCAGCAAGGCGGACGCCGACGCGGTGCTGGCGCCGGCCAGGCGCTTTCTGCCGGCCGGCACGCAGTGGACACGCGCCCAGCTCGAAGCCCTGCCGGGGCTCTGCCTGCACGACCTGATGCTGATGCCGCTGGACCGGTTGCGCGATTTCTTCGACCGCATCCGCGCCAGCGAACTCGCCCTGCCCACGCACGGCGAGGGTGAGGCGCAGGCACTCAAGCTCCTGTTCGAGGAAATCGGCACGCGCCTGAAGTACCTGTGCGATGTCGGCATCGGCTACCTGACGCTCGACCGGCAGAGCCGCACCCTGTCCGGCGGCGAAGTGCAGCGTATCAATCTCACGACGGCCTTGGGCACCTCGCTGGTGAACACGCTGTTCGTGTTGGACGAGCCCAGCATCGGCCTGCACCCGCGTGACATGCACCGCATCATCGAGGCGATGCAACGCCTGCGCGATGCCGGCAACACCCTGGTGGTGGTGGAGCACGACCCGGCGGTGATGCTGGCGGCCGATCGCATGATCGACATGGGGCCAGGGCCGGGCGAGCGCGGCGGCCAGATCGTGTTTGACGGCGCCACCGAAGAACTCAAGAAGGCCGACACGTTGACCGGCGCCTACCTCGGCGCGCGCAAGCAGATCGGCATGGGCTTCAAGCGCATGGTGGCCGAGAACACGCCGCGCCTGATCCTCGAAGGCGTGCGCGAGCACAACCTGAAGGACATCTCGGTCGACATCCCGCTCGGCCGCCTGGTCTGCGTGACCGGTGTCTCCGGCTCGGGCAAGTCCACGCTGATCCAGGACGTGCTGGCCCCGGCGCTGATGCGTCACTTCGGTCAGGCGACGGAAACGCCGGGTGCGCACGATCGCCTGCTGGGCGCCGAGCAGCTGGCCGGCGTGGTCTTCGTCGATCAGTCGCCCATTGGCAAGACGGCGCGCTCCAACCCGGTCAGCTACGTGGGCGCCTGGGACGCCATCCGCGAGATCTATGCCAACGCGCCGTTGTCGAAGCAGCGCGGCTACACGGCGGCCAAGTTCAGTGCCAACAGCGGCGACGGCCGTTGCCCCACCTGTGGCGGCTCGGGCTTCGAGCACGTGGAGATGCAGTTCCTCAGCGATGTCTACCTGCGTTGCCCGGACTGCGACGGCAAGCGCTTCCGGCCGGAGATCCTGGAGATCACCATCGAGCGCGGCGGCAGGTTGCTCAACGTGGCCGACGTGCTGGAACTCACGGTCAGCGAGGCTGCCAGCCTGTTTGCCCACGACCGCGATGTCATCCGCGCCCTGCAACCCATCGTGGACGTGGGTCTGGAGTACGTGCGCCTGGGACAGCCCGTGCCCACCTTGTCCGGTGGCGAGGCGCAGCGCCTCAAGCTCGCGGGTTTCCTGGCCGAGGCGGCCAAGAGCATGAGCAGCAGCAAACAGTCGCTGGCCAGGAAGGGCACGCTGTTCCTGTTCGACGAGCCCACCACCGGCCTGCACTTCGATGACATTGCCAAGCTCATGCGCGCGCTGCGCAAGCTGCTCGATGCCGGCCACTCGCTGCTGGTGATCGAGCACAACCTCGACGTGATGCGTGCCAGCGACTGGCTGATCGACCTCGGCCCCGAGGGCGGCGAAGCCGGTGGCCAGGTGGTGGCCGTCGGCACGCCGGAAGACGTGCGGCAGCACCCCACCAGCCACACCGGCCGCGCGCTGCGGGAGTACGCGCTGGCGATGGGCGAGGCGCACGAGGTGCAGGAAGGTGCCGCGCGTTATCTCGGCACCGCCTTCACGCCCGGCCACAAGCCGGCGCCGCAGCGCGCCGAGCTCAGCAACGACATCCAGATCGTCAACGCCAAGGAGCACAACCTCAAGGCGCTCACGGTCAACATCCCGCGCGGCAAGTTCAACGTCATCACTGGTGTGTCGGGTTCCGGCAAGTCAACGCTGGCCTTCGACATCCTGTTCAACGAGGGGCAGCGCCGCTACCTGGAAAGCCTCAACGCCTACGCACGCAGCATCGTGCAGCCGGCGGGACGGCCCGAGGTGGACGCCGTCTACGGCATCCCGCCGACGGTGGCGATCGAGCAGCGCCTCTCGCGTGGCGGCCGCAAGTCCACGGTGGGCACCACCACCGAGGTCTGGCATTTCCTGCGCCTGCTGTTCGTCAAGCTGGGCGTGCAGCACTGCATCCATGACGGCGCGGCGGTGGCGCCGCAGACCAGCGAGACCATCCTGGCCCAGCTGATGAAGCAGTTCAAGGGGCAGGAGATCGGCCTGCTGGCGCCGCTGGTGCTGAACCGCAAGGGCGTCTACACCGAGCTGGCCGAATGGGCCCGCCCGCGCGGCTACACCCACCTGCGGGTGGACGGCAACTTCCTGCCCACGCAGGGCTTCCCGCGCATCGACCGCTTCAAGGAACACACCATCGAACTGCCGGTGGCCAGCCTGACGGTGGACCCGGACCGCGAAGGCGCGCTGCGCCAGGCGCTGGCCACGGCACTGGAGCATGGCAAGGGGGTAGTGCATGTGCTCAGCAACCTTGACGGCCTGGCTGAGGTGATGAAGAGCGGTGGCTCCACCGCGCACATCGGCACATTGCACGTGCATTCCACCCTGCGCGCCTGCCCGGTCTGCGCCACCTCCTACGCCGAGCTGGATCCCCGCCTGTTCTCCTACAACAGCAAGCACGGCTGGTGTCCGGACTGCGTGGGTACGGGCGTCAAGTTGACCAAGGAGCAGCGCAAGGCCCTGGACGATTCGGTGCGCGACGACAAGGAGAAGGGGCGTGAACAGACCTTTGCCGAGCCCGAGGTCGAGGACGTGGCCGACGTGGTGTGCCCGACCTGCGAGGGCGCGCGCCTCAATGCCACCGCCCGCGCCGTAAAGTTCGCCGGCGTCGGCATTGCCGAGATCGCGCGCCTGAGCGTGAGCGATGTGCGTGCCTGGGTCGAGCAACTCGCGCTCGCCGGTCGTGAGGCCGACATTGCGCGCGACCTGATCCCGGAAATCAAGAGCCGGCTGGAATTCCTGGAGCAGGTGGGCCTGGGCTACCTCACACTCGACCGTGGTGCGCCCACCCTTTCCGGCGGCGAGGCGCAGCGCATCCGCCTGGCGGCGCAGCTGGGCAGCAATCTGCAGGGCGTGTGCTACGTGCTGGACGAGCCGACCATCGGCTTGCACGCGCGCGACAACCAGATCCTGCTCGACGCGCTGCACACGCTCAGTGATCGCGGCAATACCCTGGTGGTGGTGGAACACGATGAAGACACGATCCGCCGCGCCGACCACCTGATCGACATCGGCCCCAGCGCTGGCAAGCGCGGCGGGCGGCTGGTGGCCGAAGGCAGCGTGGCCGACCTGACGCGCGCTGCCGACTCGCAGACCGGCCGCTACCTGCTTCACGCCATGAAGCACCCGTTGCAGCCGCGCCGCGATGTGCAAGACAAGGACTTGCAGTGGCTTACCGTGCACGGCGCCAGCCTGCACAACCTGCAGCATGTCACCGCCCAGCTGCCGCTCAAGCGTCTGGTGGCGGTGACCGGCGTCAGCGGCTCGGGCAAGTCCACGCTGGCGCGCGACGTGCTGCTGGCCAATGTGGCCGCTGCGGTGAGCCAGCGCGCCACCAAGGCCGGTCGTGAGGCGCAGGCGGCCAAGGGCGTGGCTTTGAGCGGTTGTGCCGGCGTCACCGGTTTCGAGGCCGTGGACCGGGTGCTGGAAGTGGACCAGACACCGATCGGCAAGACGCCGCGTTCCTGCCCGGCCACCTACATCGGCTTCTGGGACACCATCCGCAAGCTGTTTGCCGAGACGCTGGAGGCCAAGGCGCGCGGCTATGCCGCCGGGCGCTTCAGCTTCAACACCGGTGAAGGCCGCTGCCCGAGCTGCGAAGGCCAGGGTGTGCGCACCATCGAGATGAGTTTCCTGCCCGACGTGAAGGTGCTGTGCGAGTCCTGCAAGGGCGCACGCTTCAACCCGGAGACGCTGGCCGTCACCTGGCGCGGCAAGAGCATCGGCGATGTGCTGCAGATGGAGGTGGACGAGGCCGTGGAGTTCTTTGCTGCCATGCCCAGCATCGCGCACCCGCTGCAACTGCTCAAGGACGTGGGCCTGGGCTACCTGACGCTGGGGCAGCCCTCACCCACGCTGAGCGGCGGCGAGGCGCAGCGTATCAAGCTGGTCACGGAACTCTCCAAGGTGCGTGACGAAGTGGGCCGTCGCGGCCAGAAGGCGCCGCACACCCTCTACGTGCTGGACGAGCCCACGGTGGGCCTGCACATGGCCGACGTGGACAAGCTGATCCGCGTGCTGCACCGCCTAGTGGACGGTGGCCACAGTGTGGTGGTGATCGAGCACGACCTGGACGTGATTGCCGAAGCCGACTGGATCCTCGACCTGGGGCCCGAGGGCGGCAAGGACGGCGGCCGCATCGTGGCGGCGGCCACGCCGGAAGAGGTGGTGCGGCTCGGGACCCACACCGGGCGGGCGCTGAAGTCAGTGCTCGCTCGTTGAAGTTTCGGATGCTACAAAAAAGATAGCAGCTTGCGCTGATGGGCTGGTGTTCAAGGCCGATTCCTGCTATAAATCCGGCAGGGAGGGGCCGACACAGGCCGCAGCAACAAAATGGAGCTGATATCACTGGATCAGGTATTCCGGATCCTGAGGCCGGGCGTGCCCCTGCCTTTCGGGGTACGCGACGCCAAGGGACGTCTTCTGCTGGCCAAGGGGCTGGTGGTGCAGGAGCAGGGCAAGCTCTACGACTTGCTCAACCGCGGTATGTATGTCGATGTGGACGAGGTCGAGCGACGACCACCCGTTCACGCCCCCGGCAACGCCATGCCGGCGCCGACGGAGCGCCTGTCGGTGCGCTGGGAGGCCTGCCTGCGCAAGCTGGGCCTGCTGTTGCGCGCTCCCGCCAGCCCGGCCTTTCTCGATGAAGTACGCGACCTCGCTGCCCGCATGGCACGCTTGCCGGACAGCCAGACCGATCAGCTGATCTTCCTCATCGTGCGTCACGACTACCGGCAGACCGAGCGCTATGTCGAGGCACATTCCCTGCACGTGGCCACCCTGTGCCACCTGGTCAGCCGGCGGCTGGGCTGGACGGACAGCCAACGCCTGAGCCTGATTGGTGCGGCCCTGACCATGAACCTGGGCATGGTCAATCTGCAGGCCAAGCTGGCCAGCCAGCGCACGCCGCCATCGCCGCAACAGCGAGCGGAGATCCATGCCCATCCGAACGTGTCCGTCGACCTGTTGCGGGCGGCCGGCCTGCAGGATGAAGCCTGGCTGCGTGCCGTCGAACAGCACCACGAGTGTCCGGGCGGCGGCGGCTACCCGCGGCAGGTGCAGCAGCCCTGCGAGCTGTCGCAGCTGATCCGCTTCATTGACACCTTCACTGCCAAGCACAGCGTGCGCGCCGGACGCGCCAAGCTGGCCGCCCACCAGGCGGCGCGCGACCTGTACGCGCAAAGCGGCGGCAACCCGCTGGCCGCGGCCTTGATCAAGGAATGCGGCATCTACCCGCCGGGCTGCTACGTCAAGCTGGCCAGTGGCGAGACGGCAGTGGTGACCCGGCGGGGGGCCACCGCCAAGGAGCCGCTGGTGGCGGCCCTGACCAATGGGCAGGGGGAGCCGCTGTCCCGCCCGGTGCAGCGCGACACCGCGGTGCCCGCGCGCGCCATTGTCGGCACGCTGGCGGATAGCGCGGTCATGGTCCACGTCACGGCCGACCAGCTGTACGACTAGGCCGACCTGCTGTCCTTCGTGAAATGTCATTGCTCTTGAATTGATAGCGACCGGATGAGATTTTCTGTGCTTGGTGGAAACGCGCATGTGAACGCGCGGTGACAGCCGATACACTGCCCGTCCATGCAGCTCATCTCGCTCGAACAGGTCTTCAAGATCCTCAAGCCCGGCATCCCGCTGCCGTTTGGCATCCGCGATGCGGAAGGCCGGCTGCTGTTGGGCAAGGGGCATGTGGTGCCCGACCAGGAGCGGCTGCTGGAGCTGCTCAACCGCGGCATGTTTGTCGACGCCGAGGAGGTCCGGCGCAGCATGGCCAACCGCGATGCCGAACCCATCGCGCATCGGGTCGAGAAGTTCTCGGTCCGTTGGGACGCGCTGCTGCGCAAGCTCGGCCTGCTGCTGCGCAGTCCGGGGGATCCCGAGTTCCTGTCGCAGCTGCGCGAGGTGGTGGAGCAGGTCTGCGCCTTCCCCGAGGCGCAGGGCGACCAGATCCTGTTTCTCATCCTGCGCCATGACCATAGCCGGCACGAGCTGTACGCCGAGGCCCACGCTTTGCATGTGGCCGCCCTGTGCCATCTGGTGAGTCGACGCCTGAACTGGGCGGACGCGCAGCGCCAGAGCCTGGTCGGTGCAGCGTTGACCATGAACCTGTCGATGGTGAATCTGCAGGCCAAGCTGGCGGGCCAGCGCACGCCGCTGAATCCGACGCAGCGCAAGGACATCCAGGGCCATCCCTTGGCATCGGCCGCCCTGCTCCGTGCGGCCGGGCTGGTGGATCCGGCGTGGCTGGCCGCGGTTGAGCAGCACCACGAGGTGCCTGGTGGCAGCGGCTACCCGCAGCAGGTGGCCGAGCCCTCCGAGATGGCGCAGCTGATCCGCCTGGCCGACAGCTTCGCGGCCAAGCACAGTGCTCGCGCCGGGCGCGCCAAGCAGGCGGCCGAGCAGGCCGCGCGCGACTTGTATGCCCAGAGCGGTGGTGATGCCCTGGCCATGACGCTGATCCGTGAGTGCGGCATCTACCCGCCGGGCTGCTTCGTCAAGCTGGCCAGTGGCGAGCTGGCGGTGGTGACGCGCCGCGGCGCCAAGCCGAAGGAGCCGCTGGTGGCGGCGCTGACCAACGCCAGCGGTGAGCCGCTGGCGCGCCCGGTGCAGCGTGACACGGCGCAGGCCGCCCGCGCCATCGTGGCCACCGTGCCGGAGAAGTCGGTGACGGTACAGGTGTCAGCCGACCTGCTGTACGGTTGAGGTCGTCGGTCGGATGCCCGCTCAGGGCTGCTCGGGGCGAGTGTCGGCCGGGTGGTAGAACGCGCAGCGGTTGCGTCCGGCGCGCTTGGCCGCATACATGGCCTGGTCGGCATGCTGCAACAGCGTGTGCGGGTCCTGCCCGTGCTCGGGAAACACCGCCACCCCCATGCTGGCGCCCACGTCGACCAGCGGGGCGTCGTGGGTCGGACCGATGCGACAGGGCTGCGCCACCCGCTCCAGCAGTTTTTGCGCGATGGCGCCCAGATCTTCGGCCGCTTCGATTTCCGAGAACAGCAGCACGAATTCGTCACCAGCCAGGCGGCATACCGTGTCGGAGGCGCGCAGCGCCGCCTGCAGGCGGCGGGCCACGATCTGCAGCAGCGCATCGCCGGCCTCGTGGCCATGGGTGTCGTTGATCTCCTTGAAGTGGTCCAGGTCGAGAAAACCGACCGCAAAACGGCTGCCGTGGCGTGCGTGCTGCGTGCAGCTGCGTTCCAGCCGGTCCTGCAGCAGCATGCGGTTGGGCAGCCCTGTCAGCGGGTCGTGAGCGGCAAAATGGCTGAGGGCAGCCAGGCGTTTCTTCTCGGTCACGTCCTGCACGGCGGCGAGGCTGTACAGCGGTTGTCCTTCGGCGTCATAGACCCAGATCGCCGACAGCAGCACATCGAGCACTTCGCCGCTGCGGCAGACCATGCGGTACTCGACGTCGTCACAGCGCCCGTTGCGCATGGCCTGGGGAATCACCACGTCGCGCGCGTGGCGGGCCGACTCCGGGGTGAGGAAGTCGGTCGCCGGCCGCCCCAGCACCTCGTGTTCCGCGTACCCCAGCTTGTCCAGCCACAGGCGGCTGACGCTGATCAGGCGGCCCCGCGGGTCGATCGACTGCAGCATGGCGGGCGTGCTGGTGTAGAGCGAGCGGAATCGCTGTTCGCTGTTGGCCAATGCACGCAGGATGCGGGCCTGCCCTTCGACGGATGCGGCGAGGAACAGCGCGGGCAACAGGCTGGCGAGGACGGCGCTGTAGAACAGGCTGCCGCTCCACCAGGCGGACGAGGGCGGCGGCATCAACACGCCACGGGCCATCAGCCAGGCCAGGGCGATCGCCGTCAGCAACGTGGCCAGGGCGGTGAGCGAGAAATGGGTCTGCGCCCCGACCAGCACCAGCGCAATCGTCACCATGACAAAAGGGTGGGGCAGGGTGCTGGCGGCCAGCAAGGTCAGCAGCAGGCTCAGCAGCAACAAGCCGACGGTGCGCGACTGCACCAGCGATTGGCGCAGCGGCGCCCAACCCTGCAGCCAGAGCGACATCGCCAGCGGCAGCACGGCCACCGTACCGATCAGGCTGCCCGCAAACCAGATCAGCCAGAGTGGGGCGAAGGCCTGCGGCTGGCCCGCCGCCAGCACGGCGGCGCCGGCAAAGGCACCGCAGAAGCAGGGTGCTAGGGCGCCCAGCAGCAAGGCGCGGCCCAGCCGGCCGGGGTGCTGCAGCGTGTCCTCGTCGACACCGAAGTGGCGCAGCAGCGCAGCGGCCAGCACCATCTCTGCGCCGTTGCCGGGCACGAAAGCACTGGCGGAAAGCCAAGCGGCAGCGTCCCAGCGGTGCACGGCGGCCCCGGCCAGCATGTTGGCCAACAGGTTCGCGACCAGCAGTGCCAGCACCATAAGAGGCCAACGGCGCACGGGCAGCGCCAACAGGGCCACGGTACCGACGGGGTTGGCCAGCCACAGCGTGGCGACCTGGACGGGTTGGCCCGCCAGCGCCTGCGAGAGCAGGGCGAGGGTGAAATAGAGCAGGGCTATCGGAATGAGCCGGCGTTGTGCCGTATCGCTGTTGCGGCGGGGCTGGTCGTTCACGGCGACACCTTCCCGCATCGACGCGCCCATGGCGGAAGCGCCTTGCTCAACCGGATGCGTGGCAGACGGAGCATCCTCGCTTCAACCTCCTTGGCCCGTGGGCGTTGGCGTGTCGACCGACTCTGCGATCCAGTATACGGAGCCGGCCGCAGGCCTGCAATGCGCTGAAACACCGACGCGCGACTCCCGCCGGACGGCGCACAATGGGCCGCACCTGCACGAAGGAGACGCGTGGTGTTTGAGGTCCGGTTTGCATCGTTCGACGCGCTTGGTGCCGGATCGCCCACGGGCGTCGAGCATCGCCTGTGGCACGACGGTATCCAGTTGTCGATCTGGGAGAAGTACGCTGACCAGCCACAGGGCAAGCCGGTGGTCGTGCTGGCGCACGGCTCCGCCACGGCCGGGCGCGAGAGCTTCGACCTGCAGGTGGCGGACCATCCATCCGTCAGCCTGATGGACGTCCTGGCCCGGCAGGGTTTCGACGTCTTCGCCCCTGACATGCGTGGCTTCGGCCGTTCCAGCCTGCCCGAGACGCATTTGACGACCGAGCAGGCCGGTGCCGACCTGGCCGCGGTGGTCGACTACGTGCGCGACCTGCGCGGCGTGGACCAGGTGCATCTGCTGGCCTGGTCCTGGGGCACGCAGTACGCTGGTCAGCTGGTAATGGCGCAGCCGCACAAGGTAGCCCGCTACATCAGCTATGCGCAGATGCATGCCGACAGCCACGACCTGCAGCTGCGGCGCAGCCGCCTCGATGCCTTTCGCCGCACGCCTTACATCCGCATCGCCGATGCCGGCTGGAAGCTGCGCTTCTACTCGTTGACGCCGGAGGCTGTGAGCCTGCCGACGGTGGTGGAGGCCTTCGCCCTGGCCGCGGCCCAGGGCCAGCCCAGATCGCCCACCGGGCCGCAGGTGGACCTGCTGACGCGCATGCCGTTGGTGGATGCTGCGCAGATCCCGGTGCCCGTGATGATGATCCACGGCCAGTACGACGACGTGGCCGACCTGCCAGGACTGCTGCCCTTCTTTGCCGCGTTGCCGAATCCGGACAAGCGCTACGTCGTCATTCCCGACGCTGGCCACATGATGCACCTGCAGCTCGGCCACCGCCGCTTCCAGCAGGCGGTGGCGGAATTTCTGGCCGCCGACTGAGCGCGATCAGCCCGCGCTCTGCAACGCCAGGCCGGCGTGCTCCCGCAGCGGATGGAAGTGGATCTTCGGAAAGCGTTCCTGCGCCAGCCGCACGTCGTAGGGGCTGGTGCAGAGGTAAGCCAAGGTGTCGGCCGCATCGCGCGCCAGCCGCTGCGGGTAGGCGTCGCAGAAGGCCTTGAGCTCGGCTGGCGTGTCGGCCGTGATCCAGCGCGCACCGGTGTACTGACAGCCTTCGAGGCGCACGTCAGCGTCGTATTCGCTTTTCAGGCGGTGCTGCACCACTTCGAACTGCAGCTGGCCGACGGCGCCCAGCAGCATGTTGCCACCCATCTCGGGGCGGAAGACCTGGATGGCGCCTTCCTCGCCGAGCTGGGCCAGGCCCTGCTGCAGCTGCTTGGTGCGCAGCGGGTTCTTCAGCACCACGGTCATGAAGAGTTCGGGGGCGAAGAAGGGCAGGCCGGTGTACTGCAGCGCGATCGAACCGTCGGTGATGGTGTCGCCGAGCTGCACGCCACCGTGGGTGGTGAAGCCCACGATGTCGCCGGCATAGGCTTCTTCCACCGCCTCGCGCCGTTGGCTCATGAAGGTCACGACCGATGTGGGGCGCAGCTCTTTGGCGGTGCGCTGCACCTTGAGCTTCATGCCGGGCTGGTACTTGCCCGAGCACACGCGCACGAAGGCAATACGGTCGCGGTGGTTGGCGTCCATGTTGGCCTGCACCTTGAACACCACGCCGGAGAAAGCCTCGTCGTCGGGCTGCACTTCCTTGGTCACGGGCTGCTTGTTCACCAGCAGCGAGCTGGTGCGCGACTTGGGGCTGGGTGCAAGGTCGACCAGCGCATCCAGCACTTCCATCACGCCGAAGTTGTTGACGCCGGAGCCGAAGAACACCGGTGTCTGCTTGCCGGCGAGGAAGGCCTCGCGGTCGAAGGCCGGCGAGGCGCCGGTGGCCAGCTCCATGCTTTCGATGGCGGCGTCGTAGTCGTGGCCGAAGCGGGCCTTCAGCGTGGCGGTGTCGCTGACCGGGATGGCCTCGAAGTCCTGCGGCCGGCGCTCGCTGCCGGCCTCGAAGACCGTCATGGCTTGGGTACGCAGGTTGATGATGCCGCCGAAGCTCTTGCCCTGGCCCACCGGCCAGGTCATGGGCACGCAGGGCATGCCCAGTTCGCGTTCCACCTCGTCCAGGATGTCGAGCGGGTCGCGTACCTCGCGGTCCATCTTGTTGACGAAGGTGATGATCGGCGTGTCGCGCTGGCGGCAGACCTCGATCAGGCGGCGCGTCTGTGCTTCCACGCCGTTGGCCGCGTCGATGACCATCAGGGCCGAGTCCACGGCGGTCAGCACGCGGTAGGTGTCTTCACTGAAGTCCTTGTGGCCGGGGGTGTCGAGCAGGTTGATGACGTGCTCGCGGTACTGCATCTGCATCACCGAGCTGGCCACCGAGATGCCGCGCTGCTTCTCGATCTCCATCCAGTCACTGGTGGCGTGGCGGCTGGCCTTGCGGCCCTTCACCGCACCGGCGATCTGGATCGCACCCGAGAATAGCAGCAGTTTTTCCGTCAGCGTCGTTTTACCGGCGTCGGGGTGCGAAATGATGGCAAAGGTACGGCGGCGCCGGGTTTCGGGGGCGTAGGACACGGTGGTTCCAGAAGTCGTCGGGGGCAGCAAGCGTGCTGCAAGAAGAGGGGCCGCAGCCGCCTTGGGGGCAGGCTGTTGGCATCTGGCCCGATTTTACCTGTCGTGTCCTGTACAGTCCCGTGCAACCGGGCGTGGCCCGGCGCGTGACGGACAGGAGAGTGAGATGGTTTTGCAACAGCTGCTCGGGATCGAGTTGCCCCTCATCCAGGCGCCGATGGCCGGCGTGCAGGACAGCGCGCTGGCGGTGGCGGTGTCGAACGCCGGCGGGCTGGGCTCGCTGCCCTGTGCCATGCTGGGGCCCGATGCCCTGCGTGCGGAACTGACGAAGATTCGCGCCCAGACCACGCGGCCCTACAACGTCAACTTCTTCTGCCATCGCCCTCCACAGCCTGACGCCACGCGCGAGGCGCTGTGGCGTCAGAGCCTGGCGCACTACTACCGCGAGTTCGACGTCGATCCGGCCGCCATTCCCGCCGGTCCGGGCCGCCTGCCCTTTGACGCGGCAGCGGCCGAGTTGCTGAGCGAGTTCAAGCCGCCCGTGGTGAGCTTCCATTTTGGTTTGCCCGAGGAGAGTTTGCTGGCACGGGTGCGCAGCTGGGGTGCCAAGGTGGTCTCGTCGGCCACCACGGTGGACGAGGCACGTTGGCTGGAGGCGCATGGCGCGGATGTCATCGTGGCCCAGGGCCTGGAGGCAGGTGGCCACCGCGGCATGTTCCTGACCGATGAACTGACGACGCAGATGGGCACCTTGGCCTTGCTGCCGCAGATCGTGCGCGCCGTACGGGTGCCGGTGGTCGCCGCCGGCGGCATTGCCGATGTGGCCGGCGTGCGCGCCGCGCTGGCGCTGGGCGCAGCGGGCGTGCAGGTGGGCACGGCCTATCTGCTGTGCCCGGAGGCCACGACCAGCGCCATCCACCGGGCGGCGCTGCAAGGCCCGGCGGCACAGCACACCGCCCTGACCAACCTCTACACTGGCCGGCCGGCGCGCGGCATCATGACGCGCCTGATGCGCGAGCAAGGTCCGCTGAGTCACCTGGCACCGGCGTTTCCCTTGGCCACATCAGCGGTGGCGCCGCTGCGCGCCAAGGCTGAGGCGGCCGGCAGCGGCGATTTTTCGCCCCTGTGGGCGGGGCAGAACGTCACGGGGTGCCGTTCGGTGCCGGCTGCGCAGCTGACGCGCGAACTGGCCGGAAACTGAAAAAAGTGCACGCAAAAACGGCGGGCTTCGTATAATCGACACTTTCCGAGGAGCGTTGCGGCTCGTCCCGCCTGATGACCAGGCCGACGGGTTAGGCTCGGACCCCAAGGCTGCTGGCCTTGCCTTCCAACTGCGCTCACCCACTGGTTCGCTGTGCGGTGAGTTTTCCCCCTCCCTTTCGGTGTCTCCAGTGGTGTTCTAACCGCTATGCATTGGAGTACACATGAGTGCCGTTCTCAAACCCAACCAGGATTACGTCGTTGCCGACCTGACGCTGGCCGACTGGGGCCGCAAGGAAATCAAGATTGCCGAGACCGAGATGCCCGGCCTGATGGCGATCCGCGAGGAATTCGCCAAGAGCCAGCCGCTCAAGGGCGCGCGCATCACTGGCTCGTTGCACATGACCATCCAGACCGCCGTGCTGGTGGAAACGCTGGAAGCCCTGGGTGCCCAGGTGCGCTGGGCCTCGTGCAACATCTTCTCCACCCAGGACCACGCCGCCGCTGCGCTGGTGGCCAAGGGCACGCCGGTGTTTGCCTACAAGGGCGAGAGCCTGAAGGACTACTGGGACTACACCCACCGCATCTTCGACTTCGGCCCCAAGGGCGCCAAGGACGAAGGTCCGAACATGATCCTGGACGACGGCGGTGATGCCACGCTGCTGATGCACCTGGGCAAGCGTGCCGAGAAGGATGCTTCCGTCATCGCCAACCCGGGCAGCGAGGAAGAGCGCGAGCTGTTCGCCGCCATCAAGGCCAAGCTGGCCGAAGACCCGACCTGGTACAGCCGCAAGAGCGCACAGATCATTGGCGTGACCGAAGAGACCACCACCGGCGTGCATCGCCTGAAGGAAATGAGCGCCAAGGGCACCCTGATGTTCCGCGCCATCAACGTCAACGACTCGGTGACCAAGAGCAAGTTCGACAACCTGTATGGCTGCCGCGAGTCGCTGGTGGACGGCATCAAGCGCGCCACCGACGTCATGATCGCCGGCAAGGTGGCCGTGGTGGCCGGCTACGGCGACGTGGGCAAGGGTTCGGCCCAGGCCCTGCGCGCACTGAGCGCCCAGGTCTGGGTGACCGAGATCGACCCGATCAACGCGCTGCAGGCCGCCATGGAAGGCTATAAGGTCGTGACCATGGAATACGCTGCCGACAAGGCTGACATCTTCGTCACCACCACCGGCAACCGCGATGTCATCACCTACGAACACATGGCGGCGATGAAGGACCAGTCCATCGTCTGCAACATCGGCCACTTCGACAACGAGATCCAGGTCGCCCAACTGGAAGCCAAGTGCAAGTGGGAAGAGATTAAGCCGCAGGTCGACCACGTGATCTTCCCGGACGGCAAGCGCATCATCCTGCTGGCCAAGGGCCGCCTGGTGAACCTGGGCTGCGGCACCGGTCACCCGAGCTTCGTGATGAGCTCCTCCTTCGCCAACCAGACCATCGCCCAGATCGAGCTGTTCACCCACAGCGACTACTACGAGCAGGGCAAGGTCTACGTGCTGCCCAAGCACCTGGACGAGAAGGTGGCACGTCTGCACCTGAAGAAAGTCGGTGCGATGCTGACCGAGCTGACGGACGAGCAGGCGGCCTACATTGGTGTGCCGAAGCAGGGCCCCTACAAGCCCGACACGTACCGTTATTGAGCACCCCCGTGCGCCTGCGGCGCCTCCCCCTCCAGGGGGCGAACACCAGCGGCCCGGCGAAGCCGGTGCCGCGGTGTTCCCTGGCTTGAGGGTGGGCGCACGCGCATCCGATTCCATGCGAGCTGATCAACTTCTCGTCGAACGCGGCCTGGCTGCGTCGCGGGCGCAGTCACAACGGCTGATTGGCTCAGGCGTTGAATGGCGCCTGAGTGCCGCTTCGCCGTGGCGCAAGGTGGCCAAGAACGGTGACGAGATTCCGGTGGTGGCCGAAGTCCGCTTGCTGGATGAGGCCGAGGCGCGCTATGTGTCGCGCGGTGGCCTCAAGCTGGAAGGCGCCCTGAAGCAGGTGGGTTTGTCGGTCCAGGGCCTGCAGTGTCTCGATGTGGGACAGTCCACGGGCGGTTTCACGCATTGCCTGCTGGCGCACGGCGCGGCGCGGGTGGTGGGGCTGGATGTGGGGCGTGACCAGCTGCACACCAGCTTGCGCGCTGATCCTCGTGTGGTCTGTCTGGAGGGCTTGAATGCCCGCGCCATCACGGCAGAGTCCCTGGCCCAGGCGTGGGAGGAGGCCCTGTGTGAAACGGTCGAGGACGAGGAAGACAACGAGACCCAGCCGCAGGCGCCCTACGCCTGGATGCGCAATGGTGGCGAGATCGCCGACGACTACGACGACAGTGACGACGCCAAGGAGCACGAGATCGAGGCCTTCAAGGCCCAGCGTGCTGCGCGGGCCAAGGCCGCGGCCGAGGGCACCTTGCCCAGGCAGCGCCGCCGCCGCGCCGAGTTTGCCGACCAGCAGGTGACGCCGGTCTTTCAGGTGATCACCGGGGATCTGTCTTTCATCTCGTTGACGCTGGTGCTGCCGGCCCTGATGCCCTTGCTGGCGCCCGGCGGGCATCTGCTCATGCTGGTCAAGCCGCAGTTTGAACTGCAGCCGGGGCAGGTGGGCAAAGGCGGCATCGTGCGCGATGCGTCGATGTACCCCCTCGTTGAGCAGCGCCTGCGTGAGGCCTGCGAGGCGCTCGGCTTTACGGTGCAGGACTGGTTCGACTCGCCGATTGCCGGCGGTGACGGCAACCGCGAATTCTTCATCCACGCGATCAAATAAAAAGGAGGGCATGCACATGAGCGAAGCGCCCCGACTTCCCCTCAGCATCGAGTTTTTCCCGCCCAAGACACCCGAGGGTGTGACCAAGCTGCGCGCCGTGCGCCAGCAGCTCTATGCGCTCAAGCCCGAGTTCTGCTCGGTGACCTACGGTGCCGGCGGCTCCACGCAGGAAGGCACGTTTGCCGCCGTGCGCGAGATCCTGGCCGAAGGCATGGACGCCGCCTCGCACATTTCCTGCATCGGCGCCACCAAGGCCAGCATGCGCGAGAACCTGGCCGCGCTCAAGGCGATGGGTGTCAAGCGTCTGGTGACGCTGCGCGGTGACCTGCCCAGCGGCTACGGCCTGGGCGGCGAGTTCCAGTACGCCAGCGACCTGGTGGCTTTCATCCGCGCCGAGACCGGCGACGACTTCCACATCGAAGTGGCGGCCTACCCCGAGATGCACCCGCAGGCCAGATCGCCCAACGCCGATCTGCAGGCCTTCGTGACCAAGGTGAAGGCGGGCGCGGATTCGGCCATCACGCAGTACTTCTACAACGCCGATGCCTACTTCCGCTTCGTGGAAGAGGCCGACGCGCAAGGCGTGACGGTGCCCATCGTGCCGGGCATCATGCCCATCACCAGCTCTACCCAGCTGATGCGCTTCAGTGACGCCTGCGGTGCCGAGATTCCGCGCTGGATCCGCTTGCGCCTGCAGAGCTATGGCGACGACACTGCGTCCATCAAGGCCTTCGGCCTCGACGTGGTGAGTGAGCTGTGCGAACAGCTGCGCGCCGGCGGTGCCCCGGCCTTGCACTTCTACAGCATGAACCAGAGCGCTGCGACGCTGGAACTCTGCCAGCGTCTGGCTCTCTGACCGCGGGCGGACGGCTCAGCGTTCGTCGTAGCTCACCACCACCTTGGGCGTGAGCGCGCGGGCCTGGCAGGTCAGCACGAAGCCCTTGTCGATTTCCCAGCCTTCGAGCGTGAAGTTCTTCTCCATCTCGACCTTGCCTTCCAGCACCCGGGCGCGGCAGGTGCAGCACACGCCGCCCTTGCACGAGTAGGGCAGGTCCAGGCCGGCGGCCAGGGCGATGTCGAGCAGCTTGTCGCGCGGCTGCAGGCCCAGGTGATGCGTCTTGCCGTCGAGCACGACGTCGAACTTGATCGGCGCCGTCGCGGCGTTGGTTGATGCGCTGGGCAACGGCGGCGGTGTCGGCGTGCCGGCAGTGGCAAAGCGCTCGGTACGCAGGCGTGCCTTGTCCAGGCCGGCGGCCAGCAGCGCTTGTTCGGTCGCCTCGATCATGCCCTCGGGGCCACAGACGAAGGCCTCGTCGATGCTCGCCACCGGAATCAGCGTGGCCAGCAGCTCTGAGACCTTGGGGCCGTCGATCCGGCCGTTGAACAGCGGCACATCCTGCGACTGGCGCGACAGCAGATGGATCAGGGACAGCCGCGTCGGGTAGCGGTCCTTCAGGTCCTGCAGCCGTTCGTTGAACAGGATGCTGTCGGTGCGCTGGTTGCCGTAGACCAGGGTGAAGCGCGCCTCAGGGTCATCCTCCAGCGTGCTGGCGATGAGCGACAGGATGGGCGTGATGCCTGAGCCGGCCGCAAAGCCGACGCGGTGCGCGCCGGGGTTGCTCAGGTGCGTGGTGAAACGGCCATCGGGCGGCATGACATCGAGCGTGTCGCCCGGCTGCAGTCGCGTGGCGGCCCAGTTCGAGAACACGCCGCCGGCCACCGGTTTGATGCCGACCTCGATCTCCTGCGCACGGGCGTACTGCTGCGTGCTGCTGCAGATCGAGTAGCTGCGCCGCACCGCCTCGCCGTTGATCTGCGCGCGCAGCGTGAGGAACTGCCCAGGTTGGAAGGCGTAGGCGTCGCGCAGCGCGGGTGGGATAGCCAGCGTCACGGCCACCGCACCGGCGGCCTGCGGCGTGATGCGCTTGACGAACAGTTCGTGGAAGTGGGGAGTCGACATCGTGCTCAGTAGGGTTTGAAGTAGTCGAACGGCTCCTTGCAGTCCAGGCAGCGCCAGAGCGACTTGCAGGCCGTGGAGCCAAAGTGCGAACTCTCCACGGTGTGGGTCGAGCCGCAGTGCGGGCAGGGGACAGCATGTTTTTGGCTCTCCGCCCTTGCGCGCTGGTCGCCAGGCGCTCCTTTTTCAGGAGCATTCCTGGTGACGAAACGGATAACCTGTTCGGCCGCTGCCGGGCCTTGCGGCGGCGCGATGCCGTAGCGACGCAGCTTCTCGCGTGCTTCCGGGCCGATCCAGTCGGTGCTCCAGGCCGGCGCCAATTGGCGCGTGACGCGCGTGCGCAGGGGGTGCGGCGCCAACGCGGCGCGGATGTCGGCCTCGATCTGGTCCATCGCCGGGCAGCCGCTATAGGTGGGGGTAATCACCACCTCGACCTCGTCGCCCTCGACGCGGATGTCGCGCAGCATGCCGAGTTCGCGGATGCTGACGACCGGAATCTCGGGATCGGGAATCCCGTCCAGGATGGCTTCGATCTCCTGCCGCTTCACCAACTGGCTCCGGGGTGCTGGCGGGCCAGTCCCTGCATCTCGCCCAGCACGTAGCCCAGGTGTTCCGAATGGCGTCCGCACTTGCCCTGCGTCACATAGCCGGCCGCGGGCGGGCGCTGCAGCGTGGCTTCCTGCAGCGCGTCGTCCACCAGTGCGTCCCAGTCGGCCTGCAGCGTGGCGGGCAGCACGCCGGTGCCCTGTGCGGCTGCCGCGCTCTCCGCTTCCGAAGCAAACCAGAACTCCTGGGTGTAGGGCATCAGGTGCTGCAGGGCAGATTGCAGGCGCTGGTGCGACTCCGCAGTCCCATCGCCCAGGCGTACCAGCCAGTCACGGCTGTGCCGCAGGTGGTAGCGCGTTTCCTTCAGCGACTTGGCGGCGATGGCGGCCAGTTCCTCATCCTTCGAGTCTTGCAGTGCTTCCCACAACAAGGCCATGTAGGCGCTGTAGAGGAAGTTGCGTGCGATGGTGGTGGCGAAGTCGCGCTCGGCGGCGGCGGCCGGCGCCAGCAGGCCCGTGCGGCTCGGGAAGTGCGGCAACTCCAGCAGCGTGTAGTTGCGGAACTCGGGCACGTCGCGGAAATAGGCCAGGCTGTCCTCGGTCAGGGCCGGTGCATCTCTCCCTTCGGCGTTGAGGCGCGCGGCAGCGTACTGGTAGAGCAGGCGCGCCTGGCCGATCAGGTCGAGGCTGACGTTGGCCATGGCCATGTCTTCCTCCAGTACCGGTGCGTGGCCGCACCATTCGGCATTGCGCTGGCCGAGGATGAGCGCGCTGTCAGCCAGTTGCAGCAGGTAGTCGACCGGGGCCTGCATCACATGTGGCCCACTTCGTCGGGGATGCGGTAGAAGGTCGGGTGGCGGTAGATCTTGTCGCTCGCCGGGTCAAACAGTTCGCCTTTGTCGTCCGGCGCGCTGGCGGTGATGGCGCTCGACGGGACGACCCAGATGCTCACGCCTTCCTGCCGTCGTGTGTAGACGTCACGCGCCATCTGCAGCGCCTGCGCGGCGTCGACCGCGTGCAGGCTGCCGCAATGTTTGTGTTCCAGACCCTGCTTGCTGCGGATGAAAACTTCCCACAGCGGCCATTCCTTCTGCGTGGTGCTCATGCGGCCTCCTTCATGGCGCGGCGTTGTTGTTTCTCGGCGTGGGCGAGGGCGGCATCGCGCACCCACTGGCCATCGGTGTGGGCTTTGACCCGGGTGGCGAGGCGCTCGCGGTTGCACGGACCGTTGCCATTGACCGTGGCCCAGAACTCATCCCAGTCGATGGCACCATAGTCGTAGTGCTGGCGTTCCTCGTTCCACGTCAGGTCGGGGTCGGGCAGGCTGACGCCCAGCACCTTCGCCTGCGGCACGGTGGCATCGACGAAGCGCTGGCGCAGGTCGTCGTTGCTGATGCGCTTGATGCCCCAACGCATGCTTTGCGCGCTGTGGGCGCTGTCGGCGTCGGCCGGGCCGAACATGGCCAGCACCGGCCACCACCAGCGGTTCACGGCGTCCTGCACCATGGCGCGCTGCTCCGGCGTGCCTTGCATCATGGTCAGCAGCGCCTCGTAGCCCTGGCGCTGGTGGAAGCTCTCTTCCTTGCAGATGCGGATCATGGCGCGTGCATACGGGCCGTAGGAGCAGCGGCACAGTGGGATCTGGTTCATGATCGCCGCGCCATCGACCAGCCAGCCGATGACGCCCACGTCGGCCCAGTTCAAGGTCGGGTAGTTGAAGATCGAGCTGTATTTGGCGCGGCCGCTGTGCAGCGCGTCCAGCATCTCGTCGCGCGAAGTGCCCAGCGTCTCGGCGGCGCTGTAGAGGTACAGGCCGTGGCCGCCTTCGTCCTGCACCTTGGCGATCAGGATGGCCTTGCGCTTGAGCGAGGGCGCGCGCGAGATCCAGTTGCCTTCGGGTAGCATGCCGACGATTTCGCTGTGCGCGTGCTGGCTGATCTGCCGCACCAGCGTCTTGCGGTAGGCCTCGGGCATCCAGTCTTGCGGTTCGATGCGGCCGTCACTGTTGACGGTGGCGTCGAAACGGGCTTGCGGTCCGGCCTGGGCGGTGTCGGCCAGCGCCACCGGCTTGGTGGCGCCACCATCGGGAAGATCAAGTGCCTGCGTGTACATGCCAGTCTCCTGCGGCGCCTTCCGGGCCCCGCTTGAGCGGCAGTATAGTCAATTAACCGACCGATCGGTCGGTTAATTGTGCTGGGGTTAACCCCCGGTGTCGAGCGACCAGGTGGCGTGCCGGTCCTGCGCCAGCAAGGTGGCCATCTGCGGCAGGGCCGCTTGCAGCGCGGCCTTGAGCGTGTGCGGCGGATTGATGATGAACATGCCGCTGGCTGGCAGCCCGGGGCGGGTCTTGCCGGTGGCCTCGGCGCCGACGGTGGCCTTGCCGCTGGACTTGACCGTCAGCGTGGCGTGCAGCCAGGGTTTGCCGGCCTTGGTGGCCAGGGTCTTGAGTCGGCGCGGCAACTCGTGCGCCTCGGGGCGCGGGATGATGGGATACCAGATGGCGTAGCAGCCGGTCGGGAAACGCTTGAGCGCTTCGGTCACCATGTCGGCGGTACGGGCGTAATCACTCTTGATCTCGTAGCTGGGGTCGCACAGCAGCAAGGCGCGCCGCGCCGGTGGCGGCAGGAACTTGCGCGGGCCTTCAAAACCATCTTCACGCAATACCGCCACCTGACGGCCGGCGTCGAGCTGGGCCACATTGGCCGCCAGCGTCTTGGCATCGGTCGGGTGCAACTCGAACAGCTTGAGCCGGTCGTGCGGGCGCAGCAGGTGCTGGATGATGAAGGGCGAGCCCGGGTAGACGCGCCAGCTCTTCTTGGTATTGAAGTTGGCGATTACTCCCAGGTAATCCTCCAGGGCTTGGGCCAGTGCGTCCCCGTCCTGCGGCTGCAGCAGACGCTGGATACCGTCCGCGGCCTCGCCGCTGGTCTCGGTAAACTCGCTGTCGAGCCGGTACAGGCCGGCGCCGGCGTGGGTGTCCAGCACCGTCAGCGCCGTCTCCTTCTGCGTCAGGTGGCGAAGCATGGCAATCAGCGTCGTGTGCTTGAGCACATCGGCGTGGTTGCCGGCATGGAAGGCATGGCGGTAACTGAACATAGGCGGCTATGGTAACTGCGGGCGCCGATCCAGGCTTGGCTGAAATAGCCGGTTTTTGTATAATGGTGGGCTTCGCAGCGCTTTTGTGGCCCCGCGGCGAAGGCATTCCATCCCACCTAAGAGATTCCCATCAGAGGAAAACCGACCGTGGAATAGGGCCGCCCAAACCCTCTTTCAAGAGAAAACTCATGACCAAAACGTTCAGCGCCAAACCCGCTGACGTGAAGCACGAGTGGTTTGTGATTGACGCGACCGACAAGGTCCTCGGACGAGTAGCCAGCGAAGTTGCTCTCCGTTTGCGCGGCAAACACAAGGCCATTTACACGCCTCACGTCGATACCGGTGACTTCATTGTCATCATCAACGCAGCCAAGCTGCGTGTGACCGGCACCAAGGAACTCGACAAGGTGTACTACCGTCACTCCGGTTTCCCGGGCGGTATCTATGCCACCAACTTCCGTGACATGCAGGCCAAGCATCCTGGCCGCGCTCTCGAGAAGGCCGTCAAGGGCATGCTGCCCAAGGGCCCGCTCGGCTACGCCATGATCAAGAAGCTCAAGGTGTACGGTGGTGCCGAGCACCCGCACACCGCCCAGCAACCCAAAGTGTTGGAAATCTAAGGAGCCTTGAGATGATTGGTGAATGGAACAATGGCACCGGCCGTCGCAAGTCCAGCGTCGCCCGCGTGTTTCTGAAAAAAGGCACCGGCAAGATCACGGTCAACGGCAAGGATATCCAGGAATACTTCGGCCGCGAGACCTCGATCATGATCGCCAAGCAGCCGCTCGTGCTGACCAACCATGCCGAAACCTTCGACATCCAGGTCAACGTGCACGGCGGCGGTGAGTCCGGCCAGGCCGGCGCCACCCGCCACGGCATCACCCGTGCCCTGATCGATTACGACGCCTCGCTCAAGCCCGCGCTGAGCCAGGCCGGCTTCGTGACGCGCGATGCGCGTGAAGTCGAGCGTAAGAAGGTCGGCCTGCACTCCGCACGCCGTCGCAAGCAGTTCAGCAAGCGTTAATTTCACAGCAAGTTTCGCCTGCTGCAATTTGTTGCAGCACAACGGCCGCCAGGATGGAAATTCTGGCGGCCGTTGTCATTTCCGACTGCTAGACTCCCCCTTCCATGAGATTTCGTCTGCTGCGTCGCCGCCTCACCATCAGTGCCCCGCGCATGGCCGTGCGCAGCGCGCTGCCGTGGCCCTTCCGCTGGGCCGTGGTGGCCATCGTGCTGGGGTTTTGCGCCGCCATCGGCCTGTGGGCCTTCGAGTTCGGCAAGGACATTGCCGGTATTGACGGGGGCAGCAGCGAGAAGCTGGTCCAGCTGCGCTCGGAGGTGGAGGCGCTGCGGCAACAGCTTGCCGCCGTGAAGGAGGAGCGCGACAAGGCGTTGTCGGTGGCCAATACGTCGGCGACCCTGCTGACCACGGAAAAGGCCGCACAGGAACGGCTGACGGCGCTCAACAAGCAGCTGGAGGCTGAAAACCGCGGCTTGCGGGATGACCTGGGCTTCTTCGAAAAGCTGATTCCGACCGGGGGCAGTGAATCCTTGGCCATCCGAGGACTGCAGGCGGAGTTGCAGGACGGGCGTCAACTAAAATGGCAGGTTCTGGTGATCCAGCCGCTCAAGAATGCACCCGAGTTCAATGGCCGCCTGGAGTTGAGCTTCACGGGACTGCAGGGTGGCAAGCCCTGGACGGCGCCCTTACCTGCGGGTCCCCAGGTCCTCAAGTTCCGCCAGTACGGGCGGGTCGAGGGGGTGTTTGAATTGCCGCCCCAGACTGTGGTCAAGGGTGTTTCCGCCAAAGTCATGGACGGCGCGGTGACCAAGGCCGTGCAGTCGATCAAGTTGTAGTTTCCATCTAGGAGGAGCCGGACATGTTCAACAAGAAAAAGCAGCCCCCGATCAAGAGCCTGATTGCTGAGGGCAGCCAGATTGACGGCACCCTGACGTTCTCCGATGGTCTGCGCATCGACGGCAAGGTGATCGGTGATGTCAATGCCAACAATGACCAGCCCAGCATCCTGGTGATTTCCGAGACAGCTTCGGTGGTCGGCGAGATCCATGCCGATCACGTCATCATCAACGGCAGTGTGAAGGGACCGGTCTACGCCCGCCTGATGCTGGAGCTGCAGCCCAAGGCAAATATCGAGGGGGACGTGCATTACAGCGCGCTGGAGATGCACCAGGGCGCAATCATTGCCGGCCAACTGTGTCCGGTCGGCACGGTGGAAGACAAGCCCACCCTGAAGCTGGCGGCCAACAACGAATAAGCCGCCGCCTGAATTCCTGAGCGAAATGGTGTACTATTCGCTCAATTCGTCTTAATTGGAGTCCTCCATGAGTGCCGTCGCCGACAACATCCAGTCCGAGATGCCTGCCCCGATTTTGTTCACCGACAGCGCCGCCGCCAAGGTGGCTGAGCTGATCGCTGAAGAGGGCAATCCTGATCTCAAGCTGCGCGTCTTCGTGCAAGGCGGTGGCTGCTCCGGCTTCCAGTATGGTTTCACCTTCGATGAGGTGGCCAATGACGATGACACCACCATGACCAAGAATGGCGTCTCCCTGCTGATCGACGCCATGAGTTACCAGTACCTAGTGGGTGCCGAGATCGACTACAAGGAAGACCTGCAGGGGGCCCAGTTCGTGATCAAGAATCCGAACGCCACCACCACCTGCGGTTGCGGTTCCTCGTTCTCCGTTTGAACGGTGATCCGGCTCAGGCCGGGTAGACCGCTCCCAGCACACGGGCGCCTTGGGCGCCCGTGACGCTTTGGAGGCTGCCGGGCTGTCGATGCAGGGTCCTGCAGGCCAGCCAGGCAAAGGCGGCGGCCTCCACCTGGAGTGGCGGCAGTCCAGCCTGCGCTGAAGAAACGACCGACCAAGAAGGCAGCAGGGCCTGCAGTCGCTGCATCAGGTAGGTATTGAGGGCGCCACCGCCACAGACGATGAGTCGACGCCCGCCATTTGCGTGGCGCTGCACATCAGCCGCGCAAGCCCGGGCGGTCAGTTCGGTCAAGGTGGCCTGCACATCCGCTGCCGCCACGGCAGGGAAGGGCTGCAACTTGGCGTTCAGCCACGCTGGGTTGAAGAGGTCGCGGCCGGTGCTTTTCGGAGGAGGCAGTGACAGATAGGGTTCGCTCAACAAGGCGTGCAGCAGCGTCTCGTTCACACGGCCGCTAGCCGCCCAGCGGCCTTCGGCGTCGAAGGGCTGGCCGGTGTGCTGCCGACACCACGCGTCCATGAGGGCGTTGCCAGGCCCGCAATCGAAGCCGAGCACGCCGGTCCCGTGCAGCACCGACAGATTGGCGATGCCACCGATGTTGAGCACGGCGACGGTCTGGCCCGTTTGCCCGAACACAGCCTGATGGAAGGCGGGCACCAAAGGGGCCCCCTGGCCTCCGGCGGCGACGTCGCGGCTGCGAAAGTCGGCCACAACATCGATCCCGGTCAGCTCGGCGAGCAAGGCCGGGTTGTTGAGCTGCAAGGTGTAGCCGATGCCGTCGAACTCTCCGGGGCGGTGACGGACCGTCTGCCCATGGGCGCCAATGGCTCGCACGGAGGAGGGGGTGAGCGAGGCGGCATGCAGCAGTTCGTGGACTACCAGGGCGTAGCTGCGGGCCAGCGCGTTGGCGGCCAGGGCGGCCCGGTGCAACTCGTTGTCGTCCGGGGTGTTGAGGTGCAGCAACTCGGCGGCGAGCGATGCCGGGAAAGGGTGATGCACATGCTGGACGACCCGCGCATGCCCTTCATTGCAATCGGCAATCACACCGTCCACCCCGTCCAGCGAGGTGCCGGACATCAGGCCGATGTAAAGCTCAGGCATGAACCCCCGTGTGGGACTTACTGGGCCGAGCCCGGCTGCAGAGAGGCAGCAGCCAGCAACTGCTGGCGTACGGCGGCGGCCGAGCGCGTGAACAGCGGCTTGGCGGCTGCCGAGACGGGAACCGTTTCGCTCTGACGGGCGATCGTCAGCGGATCCTGGTGGTTGCCGTTGACGCGGAATTCGTAATGCAAGTGCGGTCCGGTGGCCCAGCCGGTGGCGCCGACAGCGCCGATGTTCTGCCCCTGATTGACCGCCTGCCCGCGTTTGACGCTGATGCGGCTCAGGTGGGCGTAGACCGTGGTGTGGTTGTTGCGGTGCTTGATGAACACCACGTTGCCGAAGCCGTTCTGCACGCCGGCAAACTCGACAACGCCATCGCCCACGCTGCGTACTGGTGTGCCGACGGGCGCCGCATAGTCGACTCCCAAGTGGGCGCGCCATTGCTGCAGGATGGGGTGGAAGCGCATCTTGAAGCCACTGGTGACGCGGGAGAATTCCAGCGGTGACGCCAGATAAGCGCGACGCAGGCTTTGCCCATCCAAGGTGTAGTAACCGCCTTTGGTCAGGTTGTGCGTGGCACGCCCCGCCTCATGCACGGCGGTGGCCTGGTTGTCGGGCTCCTGGAACCACATGGCCTGGTAGGTCTTTCCGCTGTTGACAAACTCGGCACTCAGGACACGACCAGCACGCAAGGGTTCGCCATCACCCTCCAGCGTTTCATAGACCACCGAGAAGCGGTCGCCTTTGCGCAGGGAGCGGTGGAAGTCAATGTCGCCGGAGAAGATCTCGGCAATCTGGATGGCAATCGCGTCCGGGATGCGGGCGTCATCGGTGGCCGCAAACAGCGAACTGCGGATCACGCCGCTGGCCATGCGGGTCGACGCCGTCAACGGAGCGGTCTCCAGCCGGGAGCTGAAGCCATTGGGCTGCTTCTCGATCACCAGGCGTGTGAAGCGGCCATCGTCTTCCGGGCTCCAGCGTGCGGTCAGCTTGACCAGGGTGTTGCTGTCACTGGCCTCCACAGTCACGCTGCGGCCGACACGGCCCAGCAACGTTTTCTGGGCATGGACATCCGCGCGCAGGAAGGCCGCGGCGGCCGGGTCGTTGATGCCCAAGCGCTTGAGCAGGGTGTCGGCCGTATCGGTCGAGCGCGTGAGATCGGAGCGGAACAGGTTGAAGCGGTGGAGGTCCAGCACCTCGGCCTGGGGCTGCAGCGCCAGCGGAGTCACGGCCTCGCGCACCTCGCGCACCGGCAGCTGTTCGGCATCCGGTCCCAGCGACACCACGGCCGCCGCCACGGCGTAGGCGCCGCCGCCGCCGAGCAGCAGGGCGGCAGCCACAGCGCCCATGACCCGTTTCGGGTGGCGCTCGACCCATTGCCCCGCGAGGTTTAAAAAGGTGCTACCAGCGGTGATCAGACCGTTTTCCAAATGACAACCCGAGAGATGTAAGGTGCGGCCTGATCGGCAGGCGCAGCACCTCCGAAGGTGCGGCACACTAAAATCCGGCGCAGTGGCAAATGGCAAGTATAGCCCGCGCAGCCCCCCTGGCATCTGGAAAAACCCTTATGAATCAAGCCTCCCCATTGAATTTTCCTGTTACTGACCGTGTCCGGCACGCCCTGGCGGTGACCTTGCGCGGCTGCGAGGAGCTGATTCCGGAGGCCGACTGGGTGCAGAAGCTGGCACGCGCCGAGGCTACTGACCAGCCGCTGCGTATCAAGTTGGGGCTGGATCCGACGGCGCCGGACATCCACATCGGGCACACCGTGGTGCTCAACAAGATGCGCCAGCTGCAGGACCTGGGGCACCAGGTGATCTTCCTGATCGGCGACTTCACCAGTCTGATCGGCGACCCGTCGGGCCGCAACAGCACTCGCCCGCCGCTCACCCCCGAGCAGATCAAGGCCAACGCCGAGACCTACTACAAGCAGGCCAGCCTGGTGCTGGATCCGCAGAAGACCGAGATCCGCTACAACAGCGAGTGGTGCCTGCCGCTGGGCTCCATGGGCATGATTCAGCTCGCCGCCAAGTACACCGTGGCGCGCATGATGGAACGCAACGACTTCCACGACCGCTTCAAGGCCGGCAACCCAATCTCGGTGCACGAGTTCCTCTATCCGCTGATGCAGGGCTATGACTCGGTGGCGCTGAAGAGCGACCTGGAGCTGGGCGGCACCGATCAGAAGTTCAACCTGCTGATGGGGCGGCACCTGCAGGCCGAGTACGGCCAGGAGCCGCAGTGCATCCTGACCATGCCGTTGCTGGAGGGGCTGGACGGCGTGGACAAGATGTCCAAGTCCAAGAACAACTACATCGGCATCACCGAAGACGCCAACACCATGTTCGCCAAGGTGCTGTCCATCAGTGACGAGCTGATGTGGCGCTGGTACACCCTGCTGAGCTTCCGTAGCCTGGACGAGATCAGCAAACTCCAGCAGGAGGTGGTGCAAGGGCGCAATCCGAAAGAGGCCAAGGTGCTGCTGGCCAAGGAAATCACGGCGCGCTTCCATTCGGCCGCCGCAGCCGAGGCGGCCGAGCAGGACTTCATCAACCGAAGCAAGGGCGGCATTCCCGACCAGATTGACGAGCAGACCGTCAACCTGGACGGCGGCCCGATGGGCATCGGTGCCTTGCTCAAGCTCACTGGTCTGGCCGCGTCCAGCGGTGAGGGCAACCGCCTGATCGATGGCGGCGGCGTGCGCATCGACGCCAGCGTGGTCAGCGACAAGGGGCTCAAGCTCGGTGCCGGCACCTATGTGCTGCAGGTTGGCAAGCGTAAGTTCAAGAAGGTGACGCTGGTCTAGTCGGCGCGTCTTTTTCGAGACAAAACCAAGGGAAAACATTAACCGACCGATCGGTCGGGAGATGTTAAATTGGCCTGACCATGCGGCCTGCTGCGTCAGGCCGGCGTGGTGTCGGTCACGTCAACCCGAGGGATGTCTCATGCCTGAGTCTGCCGGCGCATCGGTCGCCGAATCGTCCGTGCTGTATGCCGAGCAGGGGGCGGTGGCCATTGCCACCCTGAACCGGCCGCAAGCGCTCAACAGTTTCACCCGCCAGATGCACCGTGAGCTGTGGGCGGCGCTCGAACGGGCCGAGGCCAATCCGGCCATCCGTGCCCTGGTGATCACCGGGGCGGGGCGCGGCTTCTGTGCCGGCGCCGACCTGTCGGAGTTCGACTTCGCGCCCGGCCCCGATCTGGTCGAGCGCGCCAATCCCGGCCCGGTCATCGAGCAGGCCTTCAATCCCACCGTGCGGCGTTTGCAGGCCCTGCGCATGCCCGTCATCGCCGCGGTCAATGGCGTGGCGGCGGGTGCTGGCGCCTCGCTGGCGATGACCTGCGACATCGCCATTGCTGCACCCCAGGCCAGTTTCATCCAGGCCTTCAGCAAGATCGGCCTCATTCCCGATGCTGGGGGCTCCTGGTTCCTGTCGCAGCGTCTGGGGCTGGCGCGGGCCCTGGCATTGGCCATGACCGGCGACAAGCTGAGCGCCGAGCAGGCCCGTGACTGGGGGCTGATCTGGCAAGTGAGTGACGACTGCTTGGGCGCCGCCCTCGAGCTGGCGCAACGTCTGGCCGTGATGCCGACCAAGGCGTTGGTGGCCACCCGTCATCTGCTGCGCGAGGCGGGCAGCCGCAGCTTGGACCAGCAGCTGGATGCCGAGCGTGACACCCAGTCGGCACTGGGGCGCACGCATGACTACATCGAAGGGGTGCAGGCGTTTCTCGACAAACGCAGCCCGCAATTCAAGGGGGAGTGAGACATGGGCCATCCGACCCAAGCTGAGGTACTGGCGCGCGAAGTGGGCGCTTCCATGTTCGCCGCCGACCGCGCGTCACGCGAATTCATGCAGATGGAACTGCTGACCTGCGCGCCGGGCCGCGCCGTGATGCGCATGACGGTGCGCGAACCCATGCTCAATGGCCATGCCATCTGCCACGGCGGGCTGATCTTCACCTTGGCGGATTCCACCTTCGCCTTTGCCTGCAACAGCTACAACAAGGTGGCGGTGGCGGCCGGTTGCAGCATCGAGTTCCTGCGGCCGGCGCATCTGGGCGATGTGTTGACCTGCGAAGGCGTGGAGCAGACCCTGCAGGGCCGGCACGGCATCTACGACATGAAGGTGAGCAACGAGCGTGGCGAAGTGGTGGCCATGTTCCGCGGCAAGAGTGCCCAGATCCAGGGCACAGTCATTCCGGAGGCCGCATGAAGCAGCGCGCGTTTCCCTGGGAGCCGATCGAGACGGCCAGCATCGACGAACTGCGCAGCCTGCAGCTCAAGCGGCTCAAGGCCACGCTGCAGCACGCCTACCAGAATTCACCGGTGTACCGGGCGAAGTTCGATGCCGCCGGCGTGCACCCGGACGACTGCCAGTCGCTGGCGGACCTGGCAAAGTTCCCGTTCACCACCAAGAAGGACCTGCGCGACAGCTATCCCTTCGGCATGTTTGCCGTGCCGCGCGAGCAGTGCGTGCGCATCCATGCCTCCAGCGGCACCACCGGGAAACCGACGGTCGTGGGCTATACCGCCAAGGACATCGATACCTGGGCCTCGGTGGTGGCGCGCAGCATCCGCGCCGCCGGTGCCCGACCGGGCGACATGGTGCACGTGAGCTACGGCTATGGCCTCTTCACCGGCGGCCTGGGTGCGCACTACGGCGCCGAGCGGCTGGGCCTGACGGTGGTGCCCTTCGGCGGTGGCCAGACCGAGCGCCAGGTGCAGCTGATCCAGGACTTCAAGCCCGACATCATCATGGTGACGCCCAGCTACATGCTGGCGATTGCCGAGGAGTTTGAGCGCCAGGGTCTGCGGCCTACCGAGTCCAGCCTGCGCATCGGTATCTTCGGCGCCGAACCCTGGACCAACGACATGCGGCGCGCCATCGAGCTGCGCATGGGGCTGGACGCCGTGGACATCTACGGTCTGAGCGAGGTGATCGGCCCCGGCGTCGCCAGCGAATGCGTGCTGACCAAGGACGGGCCGACGATCTGGGAAGACCATTTCTATCCGGAGATCATTGATCCCAATACCGGCGAGTTGCTGCCGGATGGCGCAGAGGGCGAACTGGTCTTCACCAGCCTGACCAAGGAGGCCTTGCCCATCATCCGTTACCGCACGCGCGACCTGACACGCCTGCTGCCGGGCAGCACCCGCAGCATGCGACGGATTGAGAAGATCACCGGGCGCAGCGACGACATGATGATCGTGCGCGGCGTCAATGTCTTCCCGAGCCAGATCGAGGAACTCATCCTGCGTCGCCCGGAACTGGCGCCGCACTACCAGTGCATCCTGCGCCGCAGCGGCCCGCTCGATGACCTGCATGTGGTGGTGGAGACGCGCCCGGGCGTGTCGCCCGACAGCCTGGCGGCCCGTGCCGCGGGCAAGCAGTTGCAGCACGAGATCAAGGCCTACATCGGCACCAGCGTCGAGATCGAACTGCGCCCGGAAGGCGGTGTGGAGCGCAGCGTGGGCAAGGCCAAGCGGGTGCTGGACCAGCGGCGCTAGACCAGCAGAGGCGCTAAGATCGCCTCCACAACACCCGGGGAGACGTCTGCATGGATGACAAGGCCATCTACCGCAAGTCAGGCAAGGGGACGGAGGCGATCGCCTCGCGTTCCCTGACGGGCAAGCTGCGTACGGTGCTGATCCTGGTGGACGGCAAGAAGCCGGTCGAGGAGTTGCGTCGCCTGGTCGCGGGGCTGGGGGAGGCGCAAGACCTGCTGGCCCAGCTGGAGGCCGAAGGCTATCTGGAGCTGGCGGCGGCGCCAGCCGCTGTGCCGGCGTCAAGTCCGATGGCGGTGCCGTCGGTGACCAAACCGGCAGCGGCGCCGCCGGCGCCTGCCTTGGCACCGGTCAAGCAGTTCGCCACCCGGCTGCTGTTGGAGGCCTTGGGGCCGCTGGCAGATGACTTGTGCCTGAAGATTGAAGCCGCCAGCACGCTGCCGCAGTTCATCGAGGCCATGAAGCGGGCTTACGCCATGGTGCGGGAGGTGCGCGGCCAAGCGGCGGCCGACCGTTTTGGCCAGGAGGTCGAGGCCCGCATGCCCGCCGCCTGAGCGCGCCAGGGGCGGTGGCTCAGGCTGACAGCCAGGCCGCGATCCGTGCGGAATCACCGATCGACAGGCGCAGAGTCGTCACACCGCGTGGCAAGGTCAGCGGCAGTTGCAGCAAACGTCTGTCACGCGCAACCAAAGCGCGCACCTTGCCGTAGGTGCCAACGTACAGCGGCAGATCGTCCAGGCGCGTCAGACGCCAGCTGCTGCGCGCTTTGCCGCTACCCACGTCGATGCCCAGCCACTCATCGCCAGCGGCGAAGCCAGCCTGCTCGGCCGCGCCTCCGCGCAGCACCGTCTTGACCTGGATGGACGTCCCTTCCGAGACCCGCAGCCCGAGTTGCTGTGCCAGCTGGGCCGGTTCGTCGTGTACGGCCACGCCATGCCGTTGCAGCAGCTCCCGCAGCGGTAACTCGGCCGTGCTGTGGACCCAGCGCTGCAGCTCGCGTGTCCAGACGCGGCCGGACACGTCGTGCAGCACTTGCAACAGATCCTCTTCCGTCATCGGCCCACCCCGGCAGCGCTGCCACAGGGCGCGCATGACTTCGTCCAGCGTGTGCGGGCCCTCGGCGCGCAGGCTGAGGTCGAGGCACAGCGCCACCAAGGCCCCCTTGCTGTAGTAGCTCACGGTGGCGTTGGGGGTGTTCTCGTCCTGTCGGTAGTACTTGACCCAGGCATCGAAGCTGGCCTGGGCCACCGACTGCACTTCACGGCCCGGCGTCTGCTGCACCTGGTTGACGGTCTTGTTGAGCAGCTTGAGGTAGCCGGCATCGTCGATCAGGCCGGCGCGGCGCAGCAGCAGGTCGTCGTAGTAGCTGGTGAAACCCTCGAAGAACCAGAGCAGCCGGGTGTAGTTCTCCTGGCTGTAGTCGTAGCGGGTGAACTCCGCCGGCCGCAGGCGTTTGACATTCCAGGTGTGGAAGTACTCGTGGCTGATCAGGCCCAGCAGGGTCGTGTAGCCGTCACCCGGCCGGGCACCCAGGCGCGGCAGATCGCGGCGCGAGCAGATCAGCGCTGTTGAGTTGCGGTGCTCCAGTCCACCGTAGCCGTCGTCGGTGGCGTTGAGCATGAAGACATAACTGGAGAGCGGCGGTTTGCGTGACGCGCGCTTGCCGTCGCCGTGCCAGAAGCGGATCTCGGTCTCGCAGATGCGGCGCACATCGGCCAGCAGGCGTTCGCCGTCAAAGCTGGGTGGTGCGCCCGCCACGACGAAGCGATGGGGGATGCCGGCCGCCTTGAAGCTGCCGCTCCAGAAATCCCCTAACTCGAACGGGCAATCGACCAGCTCGTCGTAGTCGGCGGCGCGGTACAGGCCGAAGCCGCGCCGGTTGAGCTTCACGGGCGTCAGGCCACTGACGGTCGACCAGTGGCTGGTGGCGCGGCTTGGCGCCAGTTCCAACTCGTGCGGCGTGTCTTCCAGGCCGAGCACCCGCAGGCACAGGCTGGTGCCGTTGAAGAATCCGCGCGTGACATCGAGCCAGGCCGTGCGCACCGAGTTGTCGTAGGCGTAGACCTCGTAGGTCAGCACCAGCGGCCGCTGCGGCGCGCTATCGACTTGCCAGCTGCATTTGTCGAGCTGCTGCAGCGCGACGGCCTTGCCGCCTTGTCGGGCCTGCAGCCGCTGCAGATGCTTGGCGAACTCGCGCACCAGGTAGCTGCCGGGGATCCACACCGGCAGGGCGACGCGTTGCTGCGCCTGCGGCCGTGCGATGGTCAGTGTGACGCGGAACAGGTGGGCGTGCAGATCGGCCAACTCGATCCGGTAGTGCACGGTGCTGGGGGGCTGCTTGGGGGGCATGGCGCGGCTCAGCGGACGTCGCCCAGGTATTTCTCGATCTGCTGGGTGTTGATGGCGCCGGGGACGCGCGAGCCGTCGGCAAAGATCAATGTCGGCGTGCCGGTGATCTTGTGCTTGCGGCCGAGCTCGAGGTTGCGGGTGATGGCCGACACATCGCAGCTGGCGGCGGCCGGTGGTTGGTCGCGGTACATCCAGTCCTGCCAGGTTTTGCCCTTGTCCTTGGCGCACCAGATGTTCTTCGACTTCTCGGCCGAATCGGCGCTCAGGATGGGGTAGAGGAAGGTGTAGACCGTGACGTTGTTGACCTTTTCCAGGTCACGCTCGAAGCGCTTGCAGTAGCCGCAATTGGGGTCGGCAAAGACGGCCACCTTGCGCTTGCCGTTGCCGCGCACGATGGTGAAGGCGTCCTTGAGCGGCAGGCTGTCGAAGCTGACGGCGGTCAGCTTGTCGATGCGCTCTTCGGTCAGGTTGCGGCGCTGGCGCGTGTCGATCAGGTTGCCCTGGATCAGGTAGTTGGCCTCGGCGTCGGTGTAGAAGATGTCGGTGCCATTGACGCGCACCTCGTACAGGCCATTGACTGGCGTCTTGCTGATCTCGTCGATGGCCTTCAGTTGCGGAATGCGCTCGGTCAGGTTCTTGCGGATCGTGGCTTCCTGCGCCGAGGCGGTCAGGCCGAGCAGGGCCAGGGTCAAGGCGCCCAAGGTGGTCAGAACGTTCATCATCATCCAGTTCATGCGGTCATTGCCGCGTTGGTCAGAAATCCATGGCCTGCCGGGCCAGCCATTGCTTTAACGGGCCGGCGCGCTGCACGCTCTTCATACCCCAGTTGCGCACGGCGCTCCAGCCTTCCCCTTCACGCGCAAACAGCAACTGCAGACCGTCCATGCCGGCGTCCAGCGCCAGCATGCCGGCCTTGCGGCTGCGCTCGTAGCGACGCAGCAGCTGGCGATCATCTACGCCGCGCCAATAGTCGCGCTCGCGGAGCACCTTGGCCAACGCGGCCACGTCAGCCAGGCCCAGGTTCAGGCCCTGCCCAGCCAGCGGGTGGACGTTGTGGGCTGCATCGCCAGCCAACACCCACGCGCCCACCTCGGCACGCCCACTCCATTGCCGCGCCTGGGCCCTCTGCAGCGGCCAGCTGCGGCGCTCGCTGGTCAGCGTCATGGCGCCTAGCGCCTGGCCACAGGCGGCCGCCAGTTCGCGGCAGAAGGTGTCGGCGTCCAGTGCTTGCAGTCGCAGCGCCCTCTCTGGAGAGACAGACCACACCAACGCCACAGAGTTCCCTTGCGGGCCGCCCATCGGCAGCAAAGCCAGGATGTCGCCGTCGACAAACCATTGGCGTGCCACGCCTGCATGGGGCCGCTCGCAGCTCAGGCGCGCCGCCACGGCATGCTGGGCATAAGGGGTGACTTCGAAGTCGACGCCGAACTCGGCGCGCGTACTGCTGGCGCGGCCTTCGCAGACCACGGTCAGGCGGGCCGGCGCGGGCGCCTGCAGGGGCTCGATCTGGGGTTGAAAGCCCACCGCATCGCGCAGCAGTGATTCCAGCACGGGCACGTCCACGATCCAGGCCAGCGCGTCGGTGCCGAACTCGCCCGCGTCGAAGGTCACCGCGCCGCCGCGATCGCCGGCAATCTCCATGCGGGTGACCGGGGTGGCTGCGTCGGACACCGGCCAGCAGCGCAGCGATTCCAGCAGTTCCTTCGACGCGCGGTTGAGCGCGTAGGCACGCACATCCGGTCCGGCAGCTTGGGGGGGCGCCCCAACCAGGCCCACACGCAGCCGCTCGCGTGCCAGCAACAGTGCCAGGGTGCGGCCGACGATGCCGCTGCCGCGTATACAAACATCCAGGGGGAGAGCCATGGCGGTCATTGTAGAAGGCAGGGCAGAATCCTTCTTGTTGCTGATCAATGACAAATCCTGGAGTAATGCCAAGTGAGTGAATCCACCCCGGTGGGCGATGTGCAG
>JAYRLJ010000254.1:0-4713 GCA_041905305.1 Hylemonella sp.
CCTCGACGGCCGGGAAGAATTGCCTGACCAGCTGGTACACGCCAGCGCCCACGCTGCCTGTGTCGATACCGATGTAGGTGACGTGGTAGCGGCTGCACAACTGGCGGATGTGCTCGGCCTGCTCGGCGAAATCCATCCCGCGCCACTGTTTCTTTTCCAGCCCGCGAAACTTGCCACCCGGCGCCGCCGGCGGTGCTACCACCACCAGCCCGGCAGTGTCTCCAGTCTCGGCGGGGTCATAACCGATCCACACCTCGCGGTGCCCGAACGGCCGCTGTGCGAACGGCTTGAAGTCGTCCCAGGCTTCCCAGCTGTCCACGAAACACCGCGCCTGGATTTCGGCCAGCGGGAACACCGACTGGGTATCGTCGATGAACTGGCACATCAGCAGGTTCGCCCATTCGTCTTCGCTGTATTCCCGCCGCAGCTGGGCCAGGTCAAACAGGTCGCAACCTTCGCGCACGGCGTCTTCCACCGTCACGATGTGCCGCCACTGGCCATCGGCGCAGGCGTTCCCCGCGACCAACGCCGGGTGGCTGGTGTCAATCACCGCGCGCTCTTCCTTCCTGCGGCCACGGTTGAACAAGTCGCCATTCCAGAACGGATAGGCGTCGTGGGTGATGCTGCTGGGCGTGCTGAAGTAGGTCTGTCGCCATTGCTTGTGGATGGCCATGCCGCTGGCCACCTTGCGCAGCGTCTGGAACTGGTGCACCCAGAAGTATTCGTCGAAGTACAGGTTGCCGTGGTAGCTCTGCGCGGTGCGTGCATTGGTGCCCAGGAAGTACAGCGTCGCGCCTTTGGGCAACACGATCGGGTCGCCCTTCAGCTCCACTTCGGCCTCGCGGGCAAAGTGGATGATGTACTGCTTGAAAACGTGCGCTTGAGCCTTGCTGGCCGAGAGGAAAATCTGGTTGCGCCCGGTGGTCAATGCGTCGATCAACGCCTCGCGGGCGAAGTAGAACGTGGCGCCGATTTGGCGGCTCTTCAGGATGTTGCGGATCCGCGCTGCCAGCCCGGTCTCCCACCAGCGGCGCTGGTAGCCGAACATCTGCTCTTGGAAGACTTCCTGCAGCCGGGTGATGGCGGCCTCGCTGAATTCATTACGCACCGGCTTCTTGCGGTTGGGCGTGTTGCGGCGCTCGATGTTCGGGTTCAAGTCGCCCTCGTGGCCGCCCGGCGCTTCATAGCGGCGAACCCGCGCCAGCCGCTCGATCTGCCGCCCCAGCAAATCAATTTCCTTCATGTCGCCGCCGGTCTTTGCATCCTTGGCCACCAGCTGCACCATCCGCGCTTCCAGGCTGGATTCCACCCGGGTGATCGCGGGCGCCTCATCCCACGCATCGCGGGACTTCCAACTGTTCACCGTGCTCTGCGGCAGGCCCAGATAGCTGGCGATGTCAACCACGCGCCAGCCCATCCAGTACAGGAATCGGGCATGGCGTCGGTGGTCGGTTTGCGGCGGTGCGGTCATTTCCACACGCGCAGTCTGTGGCGCGCCCGTCGCTGGCCTCAGCTCCAGCGCATGTAAGCGGCGCGCTCACATCCCAACCGCGTTGCCGTCCCCTACCGCCACCGCGAGCATCGAGGCCGCCACCATCCGCCGCGCGCTGCGGCCTATCAGAACAGGGCAACCCATGGCCAGCAAGGCACTCAAGTCGAAGTTTTTCCGCGTCGCCACCGAAGGCGCCACCACCGACGGCCGCGCCATCCAGCGCGAACATTTGCAGCAAATGGCCGCCACCTACGACCCGGCCAAGTACGGCGCCCGCATGTTCATCGAGCACATCCGCGGCCTCAGCCCCGAGTGGGGCTTCCGCTGCATGGGCGACGTGGTGGCACTGCGTACCGGCGAGGTCGAGCTCGACGGCAAGACGCTGACCACGCTGGAAGCACAGCTCACGCCCACCGATGAATTCGTGGCGATGACCCGCGCCGGCCAGAAGATCTACAGCTCGATCGAGATCGCGCCCAACTTCGCCGGCAGCGGCATGGCCTACCTCGCCGGCCTCGGCGTGACGGACAGCCCGGCCAGCCTGGGCACCCAGATGCTGCAATTCGCCGCCCAGAATCCGGCAGCAAGCCCGTACACCGCACGCAAGCAGGCACCCGACAACCTGTTCAGTGAGGCGGTGCCGCTGGACATCGAGTTCGAGGAAGTGACCGAGCCCGGCCCCAGCCTGCTCGATCGGGTCAAGGCCTTGTTCACCGCCAAGCGCGCGGATGACACCGCCCGCTTTGCCGACGTTCATGCCGCGGTGGAAGAGGTTGCCGCCGGCGCCGCTGCCGCGCAGGCCGCCGTGGCCGCCAACGACGCTGCGCTGGCCGACCTCACCCAGCAATTCAGCGTGCTGCGCGAGGAAACCCGCGCCGAGCTGGCCAGCTTCGGCCAGCGGCTGGACACCACGCCGGTCGATCCGGCACCCGGCCGCACCCTCGCCACCGGCACCCCGGCGGCGGTCACCACCGATTGCTGATTCCACCTTTAGAACCCCCACGGAGATCGCGCAATGCGCAACGACACCCGCAAGCTCTATTCCGCCATGCTCGGTCAGATCGCCCAGCTCAACGGCGTGGAAGACGCCACCCAGAAGTTCACCGTGGAGCCCAGCGTGCAGCAGACGCTGGAAACCCACATCCAGGAATCCAGCGACTTCCTGACCAAGATCAACATCACCACCGTGCGCGAACAGTCCGGCAGCAAGCTGGGGCTGGGCGTCGGCAGCCCGATCGCCAGCACCACCGACACCGCCCTGGCCGACCGCGCCACCAAGGATGCCACCACGCTGGATGAGTCCGGCTACCTGTGCACCCAGACCAATTTCGACACCCACCTGACCTACGCCAAGCTCGACGCCTGGGCGAAGTTCCCGGATTTCCAGATCCGTGTGCGCAACGCCATCGTCAAGCGCCAGGCGTTGGACCGCATCATGATCGGCTTCAACGGCACCAGCCGCGCCGCCACCAGCAACGCCACCACCAACCCGCTGCTGCAGGACGTGAACATCGGCTGGTTGCAGAAGTACCGCAGCTTTGCCGCGCCACGGGTGATGGACGAAGGTGCGAACGCAGGCCAAGTGCGCGTCGGCGCTGCCGCAGGCCGCGACTACTTCAACCTCGATGCCCTGGTGATGGACGCCGTGGCCAGCCTGATCGACCCGTGGTATCGCGACGACACCGAGCTGGTGGCGATCATGGGGCGCGACCTGCTGCACGACAAGTATTTCCCGCTGGTCAATGCCGCCAATGCCCCCACCGAACAACTGGCGCTGGATACCATCGTCAGCCAGAAGCGCGTGGGTGGTTTGCAGGCCGCGCGAGTGCCGTTCATCCCGGCCACCGCCATCTTCATCACTCGGTTCGACAACCTGTCGATCTACGTGCAGGAAGGTGCCCGCCGCCGCGCCGTGGTGGACAACGCCAAGCGCGACCGCATCGAGAACTTCGAGTCCAGCAACGATGCCTACGTGATCGAAGACTACGGCAACGGCTGCCTGATCGAAAACATCGTCCAGACCTGGTAAGCCGTGTCCCTCGCCCGCCAGCACTACCTGCGCAAGACCGCCGCCGTGGCCACCGCCATGGCGGCGGATGCGCCGGTGCATGCCAACGCCTACGAGCTGCAACTGATCCAGCTCGCCGACGCCAAGCGGGCGTTGAAGCAAGTGCAATCGTTCGAGCGCAAGGCCGAGGTCAAGCGCCGGGTGTTGCCGCAGTTCGCCGACTGGATTCGCGGCGTGCTGGCAGGTGGCCAGGGCGGGCAGGATGACGTGTTGATGACCTGCATGGTGTGGCTGATCGACGTGGGCGATACCGCCGCCGCGCTCGACATCGCCGCCTATGCGCTGGAACACGGCCTCACCCTGCCCGACGACTACCAGCGTGACGTCGCCACCCTGATCGCCGAGGAAGTCGCCGAACAGGCGCAAGCCGCGATGACCACCAGCCGCACGGTGGACATGCCAAGCCTGCAACGCACCGCCGAGCTCACCGAACACCACGACATGCCCGACGAAGTGCGCGCCAAGCTGCACAAGGCGCTGGGGCAAGCGCACCTGGCCGCCGCCGACATGGATGGCGATGCGCCCAACCGGCTGGACGCCGAACAGGCCCTGCACCACCTGCGCCGCGCGCTGGACTTGCATCCGCGCGTGGGTGTGAAAAAGACCATCGAGCGCCTGCAGAGGGCGCTGACCGCCGCCTCTTGACCATCCCGCGATGCCGGCCTGCACCGGCATCCACCCACCGCCACCGGCGCCGTGGCGGCGGGGCGAGTGCAGACAACCTTGTGTTCGGCTGCCCTCGCCCCCCACCGCCACACTTGAACATGGAGGATCCGCGTGAGTGGGTTTGTTGCGACCGCCCCGGCACCACCCGCCGCTGATCCGGCCGATGCCATCGCCAACGATGGCTTCTTCCCGGCGTTGTCGGTCTCCGACACCCGCAACGCCATGCGCATCGACGGCACCATCACCCCGTACCGCCTGCGCGCCGCGCTGCTGTCCGCGATGCTGGACGTCAACCGCCAGCTCTCCGCCTTCGCCGCCGCCCAGGAAGCGCTCGGCCACAGCACGCTGGCCGATGCGGGCGCCGGCAGCACCTTGGACGGCCAACCGCGCTGGGTGCTGCTGTACCTGCGCGCGGTGATGTGCACCGCCAAGGCCGATCTGATCGAGCGCTACCGCGACTTCGACGCCGACGGCACCCGAGGCAAGG
>JAYRLJ010000255.1:0-4712 GCA_041905305.1 Hylemonella sp.
TGGACACCGCCAGCGCCGCCACATGAAGGCCCGCCGCCTCGCGTGCCTGACGCAGCAACTCGCCAGCCGTTGGCTGCTTCTCTGCCGGCGCCTCATGGCTTGCAGGCTCTGGCGCCGCCTCGTCTTGTACTTCTTCACTCATTGAATGCCCCTCGCTCGTAGGCTCCCGCTTCACGCGATTGTGGATAGCGCTTCTTGAGCTGGGTCGCCAACTGCTCCATGGCATCCCTGTTCCCTTGGCGCTGTTCAATCTTGATCCCCAGCCAGAGCGACTCCGCATTCGCCAGCTCACTGTTGTTCAAGCGTCGGATGTAGAACTGGGCACGACCGAGTTCGCCGCGCTGGTACAGCAGGGAGGCCAGGTTGTAGCCAGTGACGGGATTACCGGCATCGAGTTCGTAGGACTTGCTCAGGCTGTGCTCGGCTTCCGCCTGCAGGCCGGCCCGCAGTTGGCACAGCCCCTGCGTCATCCAAGTCTTGGCGCGCCCGCCATAGGTCGGGTTGGCCAGCGCCTGGCCGAAGGCCTGGAAGGACTCGGAATAGCGCGCCTGCTGGCACAGCAACCAGCCGTAGTTGTGCGTCACATTGGCATCACGCGGGTTAAGCGCCATAGCACGGCGGAAACTGTCTTCCGCCAGGCGCAGGTCATTCAGCCGCATGTAGATCAGGCCACGCAGGTTGAAGGCATCGGCATAGGACGGATCGACCGCCAACGCCTGCTTGATCTCGTCCAAGGCAATCGTCGTCTGGCCCTGCTCGAAATACCCCACTGCCAACTGGAGCCGGATGCGTGCGCGCTTGCGCACCTCGGGTTCGTCGGATTCGGTCACGATGTCCGCGTGACTGTCGGCGCCACTCGCAACACCCGTGGTCGCGCAACCAGCGAGTCCCGCCACAGCCACCAACGCCCAACAACCTGCCCACAGGCACATGGCCCAGCGCCGCAACACTGTCCCGCTTGATCTCATGCCTTACAACTCCTCCGTCTTTCCCGACCCCGCTGCCACGGGCGTGAGCATCACGGTACGCCGCTGCGCCATGCGCTCGGTCGCCCGGGTGCGATCCTTGACATCGCCAGCCAGCTGACCGCACGCCGCGTCGATATCGTCGCCTCGGGTCTTGCGTATGGTCGTGACGATACCAGCATCCGCGAGGATTTTGGCGAAGGCCACCACCCGGTTCTGCGGCGACCGATGCAGGCCGGACTCGGGGAAGGGGTTGAAGGGAATCAGGTTGAACTTGCACCAGACACCGCCGGTCGCGTGCCGGCGCACCAGCTCGACCAACTGTTGTGCATGCTCCGGCTGGTCGTTCACACCATCGAGCATGCAGTATTCGAACGTGATGAAATCACGTGGTGCGTGCTGCAGGTAGCGATTGCAGGCATCCAGCAGTTCGGCAATCGGGTACTTCCGGTTCAGCGGCACCAGGTTGTCGCGCAGGGCATCGTTGGGCGCATGCAACGACACGGCCAACGCCACCGGGCAATCCTGCGCCAGGCGATCCATCATGGGCACCACCCCCGAGGTAGAGACCGTCAGCCGACGGCGCGACAGGCCGTAGCCATGGTCGTCGAGCATGATGCGCAGGGCCGGGATCAGTGCCGTGTAGTTCTGCAGGGGCTCCCCCATGCCCATCATCACCACGTTGGTGATGACGCGGTCCTGTCGCCCCAGGTGCTTGCGCAGGAAATGTTCGGCAAACCACAGCTGGGCGATGATCTCGCCGGTCGTCAAGTTGCGGCTGAAGCCCTGATGTCCGGTGGAGCAGAAGCGGCAACCGACGGCACAGCCGGCCTGGGAAGACACGCACAGCGTACCGCGGTCGTCCTCGGGAATGAAAACGGATTCAACCGCGTTGCCGTCACCGACGTTGAACAGCCATTTGATGGTGCCGTCGGCGGACATCTGTTGGGACACGACGTCGAGCCCCTTGATATGGGCCGAGGTCGCCAATTTTTCCCGCAGGGACTTGGCCAGATCGGTCATCTCACCGAAACTGGCCGCCCCCTTCTGGTGTATCCAGCGAAACAACTGAGTCGCGCGAAAACGCTTTTCCCCCAGCCGCTCGCAGAAAAGGGCCAAGCCCTCGAGATCAAAATCGAGAAGATTGGCCGTCATCGCATGTTTCAGCGGGAATAGATGTTCATGCCGGGGAAGAAGAATGCCACTTCCACCGCCGCCGTTTCAGGCGCGTCGGAACCGTGCACGGCATTGGCGTCGATGCTGTCGGCAAAATCGGCGCGAATGGTGCCCGGAGCCGCCTTCTTCGGATCGGTCGCGCCCATCAGGTCGCGGTTTTTGAGGATCGCGCCTTCGCCTTCCAGCACCTGGATCATGACGGGACCGGACACCATGAAGTCCACCAGATCCTTGAAGAAGGGACGCTCCTTGTGCACGGCGTAGAAGGCCTCGGCTTCACGACGCGACAGATGAGCCATCTTGGCGGCAATGACCTTCAGGCCGGCAGCCTCGAAACGGGCATAGATCTGGCCGATCACGTTCTTGGCAACGGCGTCCGGCTTGATGATGGAGAGAGTGCGTTCGATAGACATGTGAAGTTCCTGAGTGTCTGGTTGTTGCTATTGAGTTTTGCCCACTGGGCAAAGCCTTGAATTTTAACCCGTAAGGTTCTGGCAAGCGGGGCCAGCGACCAAATATCCCCTCGGCGTGGCGATTGCTCCTGGCTTTGGGACGACCTCAGCGCCCCCGTCCACCGCGACGCGGGTTGCCGCCCCCGCCCCCGCCGCCGCGGCGCTGTTCCTGCCGCTGACGCGTAAAGCTGTCAGCGCCGATGTAGCCAAAGGCGGTCTTCATCGGGTCGGGTTGCGTCTCGCCGCCCTGCCCCGGCGCACGATCCTTGCGTCCTTGGGATTTGCGTCCGCCTTGTTTGGCGCCCATTGGTCCGCCACCGCGGGGGCCCTCATTGCCGCCACCACGCCGCTTGTTGCGGCCACCACCAGCGGAACGCGCATTCGCTGGCGACCGACCCGATCCTTCATTTGACTCGGCGCGCCCCGCCTCACCGGCTGGCGCATCCCGTCTATCGGCCGCCCGCATCAAAGCCTTGATGTCGGATTCGTCGAGTTCCATCCAGGCACCGCGCTTGAGACCGCGCGGCAGCAGCATGGCACCGTAACGGATACGGATCAGGCGACTGACGGCATGACCCACCGCTTCCAGCATGCGCCGGACTTCGCGATTGCGCCCCTCCGAGATGGTGACCCGGTACCAGCAGTTCGAGCCCTCACCACCGCCATCCTCGATGGCACCGAACTGCGCCACGCCATCGTCCAGCTGAACGCCGTCGAGCAGGCGCTGCTTCTCTTCCTTGCTCAGCGCACCCAATACGCGTACCGCGTACTCACGCTCCAGGCCAAAGCGCGGGTGCATCAACTTGTTGGCCAGTTCCCCGGAATTGGTGAACAACAACAGCCCCTCGGTGTTGAGGTCCAGGCGGCCCACGGACTGCCACTTGCCATGCCCAAGCTTGGGCAGCTTGCGGAAAACGGTCGGGCGGTTCTGCGGATCGTCATGCGTGACTACCTCGCCGACCGGCTTGTGGTACGCGATCACCCGTGCCGGCGGCGGCTCGATGCGAAACCGCACCGGCTTGCCGTTGACCTTGATGTGGTCGCCGAACTGGATGCGCTGGCCGATGTGCGCCGGCTCGTTATTGACCGAGATGCGCCCCTCCATGATGAGCTGCTCCATCTCCAGCCGCGACCCCATGCCTGCCTGCGCCAGCACCTTGTGCAATTTCGGCGTCTCGGCCTGTGGCGCCAGCACCCGTTTGGCCGGCAAGGCCACGTCCGGCAACTCCTCGTCGGCATCGAACTGCCCCGACACCACATCGTCGAAACGGGAACCCGTCACCGGCACGTCGACGGTCCGCGCCCCGCTTCGGCTCGCACCATCAAGGGCTGCCGCCGCGGCCAGCGCCTCGCTTTGACCCGGTTGCTCGGCAGATGCTTCAGCCGGCCCGACGTCGGGCACTGAAGGTGTTTGATCAGTCATGGCTGGTTTCCACTCAAGACAAAGGTTTCTTCCGGGCCCGACTCGGACGGCGCCGCCGGCTCGGACTCCGATGCGACAGCCACCTCGCCCTCGGCGGCCTCGGGGGTGGCTAACGGCTCTTGCGCTTCGGCCAGCAGGTCCAGCATGCCCTCCTGCGCCGGGGTCTCCATCAAAGGCAACTGGTCCAACGAGGCCAAGCCAAGGTCATCTAGGAAATGCTTGGTCGTCGCATACAGCGCCGGCCGCCCCGGCGCCTCGCGATGGCCGATCACCTCGATCCATCCGCGGTCTTCCAGCTGCTTCAGGATCATTGAATTGATGGTCACCCCCCGAATGTCCTCCATGTCGCCGCGCGTCACCGGCTGGCGATAGGCGATGATGGCCAGGGTTTCCAATGTGGCGCGCGAGTAGCGCGGCGGCTTCTCCGGATGCAACCGGTCCAGGTACTCACGCATCTCGGGACGGCTCTGGAAGCGCCAGCCAGTGGCAACGCAGACCAGCTCCACACCACGCAAGGCCCACTCCTGCTGGAGATCCTGCAGCAGTTGCTTGATGGTGTCGACACCCAGTTCGTCATTGAACAGCGTCCGCAACTCGCGCACCTGCAGCGGCTGCTGGGAGCAGATCAAGGCCGTTTCCAGCACGCGCTTGGCATCCGCCGTATTCATGGTCTTGCGAATCCAGAACAAAGCATCA
>JAYRLJ010000256.1:0-4674 GCA_041905305.1 Hylemonella sp.
GAGGTGCATCAGCGCATCGTTTTCGCCGACAGCGTGGCTGCCGGTCGGTTGGCCCGCGAAACGGCCCCCGACAGCGCCGCCACGCGCGAGATCGCCGCGCTGGTCGATGAACTGCTGCGGTGGCCGACATGACCACGGAGCGATCTGCGCGCGGCAAGCGCGTCGGCATCGGTGTTCGGCCACCAGCGAATCCGCACGCCGAGGCGTGGGTTCGCCAAGGCGAAGCCAACGACCTCCAGAAAGGCGACCTCTACACCGCGCGCCTGACCCTCGACATCACGCCCGCGATGCGCGCGCGCATAAAGGTCTCGGCCTTCACGCAAGGCGTGACCGTGGCCGAACTGCTGCGCGGCTTGCTGGACCGCGAGTTCCCGGACGCATCTACGGAGAGAACACCATGAGCGCTCACGCCTTGGCAGCTATGCCCGCCACGTCACCTGCGGTCACGCCGCCTCTCGCTGTGCTCGCCGGGCGGGCCGGCGCCGCACCGCTGACCCGTGTATCGCTCGCCCACGTCGAGCAGCGCATCAACCTCTACCTGCGCTTCGGCGAGCCGGTGCGCACCATTCGGCTCGACCGCTGGCGTCGCGTCGCAATGTTCTCGCCCGGCGCGTTGTTTTGCCGCATCCGGTGGCATGCCAACGACTACGGCACGATCCGCTGGCAGCTCATGGTGATGCAGGCTTGCACGCCGCTGGACGCGGCGCAGCGCATCCCCGGTGTGCTGCCGGGCGCGCGACTGCTGCTGCACGCCGAAGGCGAGCAGACCGTGCGCGCTGTGCTGGCGCAGATCGACGCCATCGAAGCGCTGGGTATCGCCACCATCGACGTTTCGCCTGTGTACTGGCGCACGCTCGGCAACAGGCTCGCTGCGCGCCTGCCGTTGCCCGAATACACAACCGAACGGCACGCAGCCTGGTTGGCCGGGAGGACATGGCCATGACGACGGCTTCCACGTCCACCAACACCACGGAAGTGGCGCCGCGTCCTCGGTCGCGCCTGCGCGCTCACATCGCGTTGGCGTGCCTGTCCGCCTGCGGCCTCGCTGCGCTGGCCTGGGCGTCCTTCCTTCCTGACCACATGCGGCCGTTGCCGCGACTGATCTACAACCCGTCTGACAGCGTGGCGGTCGGCTGGTATCGCGTCGAACCGATCAACCATCGTGCTGACTCGCTGCCACGTCCGTTGTCCGTGGGCAGCATCGTGCTCGTCCCGCTACCGACCGAGGCTGCCCCGCTCGCTGCGCAGCGCGGCTACCTGCCGATGCGTATTCCGTTGCTCAAGCGGGTGGGTGCGGTGTCGCCGCAGGAGGTGTGCATTGTCGGTCGCAGCTTGCACATCGACAGCGTGCCGGTGACCACCGTCTTGCCGGCGGATCGCATGGGTCGGCCGCTGCCATCTTGGCAGCAGTGCCGGCAGCTTCGCCCCGGTGAGCTGTTCCTGTTGAGTATGACCAACCCGGCGTCGTTCGACAGCCGCTATTTCGGGCCGGTCGCTGCATCCACCGTGATCGGTGTTGCATATCCGGTTTGGCTGGAGACGCACCGATGATGGCTGCCGATTCGCTGCGCTTCATCGTGCCATCCGGCGTGTCGCCCTGCTGGCTGTTGCCGTGTCATCGCGTGTGCAGTGCGGACGCATCCGCGCTGCACTTGGCGCAGCCTACGGCGCTGCCATCCCACGTGCAGGCGTCTTGCCTCGAACGCGCCCGGCCTGTGGCCGTGGCCGAGTTCGCCGGCGGGCTGGCTGCGGGCAGCACAGCGCCGCCGGGCCGCCGACGCCCGGAGCGGAAGCGAGGGGCAAAGGCGGAAGGCAAGATAAAAGGTCGCGGCACTCAGCCGCTTCAAAACCTTGTCTGCACGTGGGGTTGGCGCGGCACGCGCCAAGGGGCAGCAGCGTGCCGCGAGAGTGCGCAACGCCGCATCCGCATTGGCGGAAGCGCGTGCTTGGCCCACCTGGCTGCGCTGGCCTTGGATGGAGGCACCTCATGAGCAATCAAGACGATGACCGATTCCGGGTGCGTCCTGGTGCGCCGAAACAGCGGAGCGACGCCTTCATCAACAAGGTGCTGCGCCAGACCAACAAGGCCGACGTCAAGCTCGGCAAGACGGCCGGCAAAGTCGGCCATCGACCCGGTTCTCGGCTGGGGCGCGGCCACGTCGCGGCCCGCTTCGCCGGGGCCTCGCTCACGCCCAACGCCAGGCGCGTGACGATCAAGGCGCGGCTGGTCAATCTGGCCAAGGCCGGGCCGCGTTCGACCGCCGCGCACCTGCGCTACAACGAGCGCGAAGGGGTTGACCGCCTGGGGGGTCCGGGCCATGCCTACGGCCCGACAACCGACGCGGCGGACACTGCCGCTTTCGAGGAACGCGGGCGCGAGGATCGGCACCAGTTCCGCTTCATCGTCTCGCCGGAGGACGCCGAACAGCTCGAAGATCTGCGCACCTACACCCGCCACCTGATGGCGCGCATGGAGGCCGACCTGGGCACGCGGCTGGACTGGGTGGCGGTGGATCACTGGAACACCGACAACCCGCACACGCACGTCGTCCTGCGCGGCAAGGACGACACGGGCAAAGACCTCATCATCTCCCGCGACTACATCGCAGAGGGGATGCGCCACCGGGCTGCAGAGCTGGCGACTGAATGGCTGGGGCCGCGCACCGAATTGGAGATCCAGCGCGCCATGCAGCGCGAAGTCGACCAGGAGCGGTGGACAGGGTTGGATCGCACCTTGCAGCGCGTGGCCGTGGAGGGCCTGGTGCGATCGGAGGCGCTGGCCGAGTCCCGGCTGCAACGCCAGCGTCAAATGCTGATCGGCCGCCTGCAACGCTTGCAGCGCATGGGACTGGCGACCGAGCAGCAGCCCGGCACATGGGCCATCCATGCCGAGGCCGAGCCAACCCTGCGAGCCATGGGCGAGCGAGGCGACATCATCCGTACCATGCAGCGCGCCATGAGCGGTAAGCAGCGTGAACTGGCCGTGTTCCAGCCTGGCGAGGATGGCCGCGCCATCGTCGGTCGTGTGGTCGGCAAGGGCTTGGCCGACGAGCTGCACGACAAGGGCTATCTGGTCGTCGACGGGACCGATGGCAAGGCGCACTACGTCACGCTGCCACCGCGCTCGGGGCTAGAGCTATATCCGACTGGCGCCGTGGTGGGGGTGAAAGGCTCGGCCGACGTGCGCGTGGCCGACCGGAACATCGCCGCGCTGGCCGTCGATGGTGTGTACCGCACCGATCATCATTTGGCCGTCGCGCAAGGTCAGGCCATGCCCGACCGTGATCCGCGCGAGGTGGTGGTGGCGCATGTGCGGCGGTTGGAAGCCCTGCGACGCGCCGGCATCGTGGAACGCGAGGCCGAAGGCGTCTGGCGCGTGCCAGATGACTTGGCCGAACGAGGCCGTCAGTACGACGCGCAGCGCCTGGGCAGCGGTGTCGAGGTGGAACTGAAATCACACCTGCCGATTGAGCGGCAAACCCGCGTGATCGGCGCGACCTGGCTGGATCAGCAGTTGATCGGCGGTGGCAAGGGGCTGGGTGATTTGGGCTTTGGCGGCGAGGTCAAGGATGCGCTGCAGCAGCGTGCTGATTTTCTGATCGAGCAGGGGCTGGCCGAGCGACACGGACAACGTGTGGTCCTCGTGCGCACTCTCTTGGCGACTTTGCGCGGTCGCGAGCTGACAAAGGCCGCGCAGGACATAGCGGCAGAGACCGGCCTGGAGCATCGTCCGGTGTTCGACGGCCAGCGGGTAGCCGGCACCTATCGCCGTAGTGTCATGCTCGCCAGTGGGCGCTATGCGATGCTCGATGACGGTATGGGGTTCAGCCTGGTGCCATGGAAGCCGGTAATCGAACAGCGCTTGGGGCAGCAGATCGTCGCGACGGTGCGCGGCGGCGGGGTGTCTTGGGGAATTGGACGGCAGCGAGGACCGTCCGTGGGATGACTTCAGTAGTGACGCTCATACTGAACTGGCTCCCGCAACCACTGGTGCGCCGGGTCGCGGTGAACCCGCTCATGCCAGAGCATGAGCATCTCGAAGCCTGGCACTTCGATAGGCGGTTCGACTACTTGCAGCGCGGCATTGCCGCGCACCAGCCGCGAAGGCACCATCGCCACCAAGTCGGTGCTTGCCAGTACCGCACCGAGAAACAGGAAGTGCGGCACGGACAGAGCGACCTGCTGCATCATGCCCAGTTCAGCTAGCGCTGTATCGGTCACGCCATGAAATCCACCACCATCCGGCGATACGATTATGTGTTCTAACTTGCAGAACTGCGCCAGCGTCGGACGTCGCTTCAGATGCGGATGCCCAGCACGACCGACAAGCACGTAGCATTCCGTGAATAGCGGCAGACGGCGCAGTTCTGGTGGTGCCTCGGTACCGATGAGGAAGGCTACCCGGGTTTTCTAGACACTCTGAAGCTCATTAATCTGAGCACAATCCTCGGCCACCATCTTCTCCGTCAAGGTGTTCCCGGCAGCGACCTGCGCCTTCAGCTCCACCTCCTGACGCCATAGGCGATCTATTTGCTGCTGAGCCGCGATCAATTCAGCCTTCATGTCTTTCGCCCGAGTTCGACACTTTGATGGTATTTCTCGCTCCAGGTGGTCTCCCGGGGTCATATGGATCAAGCACTTGCATGCGCTGATGCGGTAGATTTTGGATTTTCT
>JAYRLJ010000257.1:0-4670 GCA_041905305.1 Hylemonella sp.
CAACATCGACTTCCTGCTTGGCTACCTCAAGCAGATCCTGCCGCGCCGGCCGGACCTGAAGATCGTCGTCACCTCGGCCACCATCGACGCGGAGCGCTTCGCCAACCACTTCGCCGGCGCCAAGGGGCCGGCGCCGGTGATCATGGTTTCGGGCCGTACCTATCCGGTGGAGCAGCGGTATCGACCGTTCGAGGAGAGCAAGGAATACGACCTGAACGACGCCATTGCCGACGCGGTGGACGAGCTATGGGTTGGCAATGCGGCGGGCGACATCCTGGTCTTCCTGCCCGGCGAGCGCGAAATCCGCGAGGCCGCTGACCACCTGCGCAAGCACCTCAGCCACCACGCGGTGACGCGCAGCGCCGAAGTGCTGCCGCTGTTTGCGCGCCTGTCGCAGGCCGAGCAGGACCGCGTGTTCGACAGCCACAGTGGCCGGCGCATCGTGCTGGCCACCAACGTGGCCGAGACCTCGCTTACGGTGCCAGGCATCCGCTACGTGATTGATGCAGGTACAGCGCGCGTCAAGCGCTACAGTTTTCGTAGCAAGGTGGAGCAGCTGCTGGTCGAACCGGTGAGTCAGGCGGCCGCCAACCAGCGCGCCGGCCGCTGCGGCCGCGTGGCCAACGGCATCTGCATCCGCCTGTACGACGAGAAGGACTTTGCCGGGCGCGAGCGCTTCACCACGCCGGAAATCCTGCGCTCGTCCTTGGCTGGCGTCATCCTGCGCATGAAGTCGCTGCACCTCGGTGTGGTGGAAGACTTCCCCTTCATCGAGGCGCCGTCCGGCCGCGCCATTGCCGACGGCTACCAGCTGCTGGCTGAACTCGGCGCAGTGGACGAACAGAACGAACTCACCGCGATCGGCCGCGAGCTGGCCAAGCTGCCGCTGGACCCGCGCGTGGGCCGCATGATCCTGGAGGCTAGATCCCGCCAGGCGCTGGAGGAGGTGCTGGTCATTGCCTCGGCCTTGTCGGTGCAGGACGTCCGCGATCGCCCGCTGGAAGCGCAGGCCCAGGCCGACCAGGCGCACGCCAAGTTCGACGACGAGAAGAGCGAGTTCACCGGCTACCTCAAGCTGTGGAAGTGGATAAATGAATCTCGTGGGGTCGGATCCCGATTACCGGAGACGGCCGCAAAAGCGGGCGGCTCGGTAGATCGGGCTCTGACCCCTCATGCTGGGGCGGCGGCCACACACAAGCTCAGCAACCGTCAGTACGAGGCCCTGCTGCGGCAGAACTTCGTCAACATCCGCCGTGTGCGCGAGTGGCGCGACATCCACAGCCAGCTGCTGACGGTGGTGACCGAGCATCAGTGGAAGCTGAACACCACGCCCGCCACTTACGAGCAGATCCACCTCTCCATGCTGGCGGGTCTCTTGGGCAACGTCGGCTGCAAGCTGGAGGAGGAGGCAGCGGCCGGCGAGTACCTGGGCGCGCGCGGCATCAAGTTCTTCCGCCATCCGGGTGCGCACCTGTCCAAGCGCCCCGGGCGCTGGATCGTGGCGGCCGAGCTGGTGGAGACCACGCGCCTGTTTGGCCGCGGCATTGCCAACATCGAACCGCAATGGCTGGAGCAGGTGGGTGGCCATCTGCTCAAGAAGCAGCTGTTGGACCCGCACTGGGAGAAGAAGGCGGCCGAGGTGGTGGCGCTGGAGCGCGCCACGCTCTACGGCATCGTGGTTTACAGCGGCCGGCGCACCAACTACGGCCGTGTCGATCCGGCGGCGGCGCGCGAGATCTTCATACGCGAAGGTCTGGTGGCTGGCGAGTGGGAGACCAAGCTGCCCTTCCTGGCGGCCAACCAGAAGCTGATCCGCCAGGTAGAGGAGCTGGAGCACAAGTCGCGCCGCCAGGACGTGCTGGTGGACGACGAACTGATCTACGCCTTCTACGACCAGCAGCTGCCGCAACAGGTGTGCAGCGGCTACGAGTGCGAGCGCTGGTACCGCGAGGCCAGCAAGAGCAACCCCAAGCTGCTTCAGCTCACGCGCGAGGAGCTGATGCGGCACGAGGCCGCCGGCGTCACCACCAGTGCCTTTCCCAAGACCATCCGTCTGGGCGGCGTCGACTGCGCGGCCAGCTACCTGCATGAGCCGGGTGACCCGAAAGACGGCCTGACCGTCACCGTGCCGCTGTTTGTGCTGAACCAGGTGAACGAGGAGCGTTGCGAGTGGCTGGTGCCCGGCATGCTCAAGGACAAGATCCAGGCCCTGCTGAAGAGCCTGCCGCAGAGGCCGCGCAGCCGTTTCGTGCCGCTGCCGGAGTCGGCTGCCCGCCTGGCCGAGGTGCTGGGCACGGAGGAGGGCTTCGGCCGCGGCAGCCTGACCGACGCCCTGCTCAAGCAGGTGCGCGACATCACCAGCCTCGATGTGAAGCGCGCCGACTTCAAGCTCGACATGCTGGCGCCGCACCTGTTCATGAACTTCCGCGTGGTGGACGAACACGGCCGCCAGCTCGGCCACGGCCGCAACCTCGGGGCGCTGAAGGCGGAGCTGGGGGCGCAGGCCCGCGGTGCCTTCCAGGCCTTGGCCGGGCTCAAGCTCGGCAGCCCGGTATCTGGCCCGGTTTCAGAGGGAAATCGGCCTCAAGGCCAGATGCAGCGGGCGTCAGTTGCTCCTGAAAAAGGAGCAAAGCAGGCGGCTGCCCGGCCAGCGTCCCAGCCGGCGGTGCCGGCCGAGCAGCGCTACACCGCCTGGTCCTTTGGCGAACTGCCCGAGCTGATGGAGATCCGCAAGAGCGGGCAGACGCTGATCGGCTTTCCGGCGCTGATCGACCAGGGCGACGCGGTGACGATCGAGGTGTTCGACGAGCCCGAGGTGGCGGCGGCCAAGCACCGCGCCGGCCTGCGGCGCCTGTTTGCGCTGCAGATCAAGGACGCGCTCAAGTACCTGGAGAAAAACATCCCCGACCTGCAGAAGATGGCCGTGGCGTTCATGCCGCTGGGCACGCTGGAGGAGCTGCGCACGCAGATCATCGACGTGGCGCTGGACCGTGCCTTCCTGCTCGATCCGCTGCCAGCCGACGAGGCCGACTTCAAGAAGCGGCTCGACGAGGGCCGTGGCCGCCTCACCTTGATCGCGAACGAGGTGGCGCGCTTGGCCGGTGTCATCCTGGCCGAGTACGCGGTGGCCGCACGCAAGATCAAGGACACCAAGAACGCGCCGGACGCCACGGCCGATTGCACGCACCAGCTGCAACGCCTCATGCCCAAACGTTTCCTTGCCCAGACGCCCTGGCCACAACTGCAGCACTTTGCGCGCTACCTGAAGGCCATCACGCTGCGGTTGGACAAATACCGCGCCGACCCGGCACGCGACGCCACCCGCCTGGGTGAGCTGCGGCCGCAGGAGCAGCGCTACTGGCGCCTCGTGGCCGAGCGCAAGGGTGTGATGGACGAGCGCCTGCAGGAGTTCCGCTGGCTGCTAGAGGAGTTGCGCGTGAGCTTCTTTGCCCAGGAACTGCGCACGCCGCAGCCGGTCAGCATCAAGCGACTGGACAAGGCGTGGGCTCAACTCACCAGTTGAGCCCACGCCTTGCGGCGTTGGGTCACATCTGCCCGCAGGGCATGTGAGCCGGCGCCACAATGCCTCCCAACTGAACTGCTGAGGGCTGATGGCCTACCGCCAGTCCCAGACGCGACCCGGCCCGTGGCGTACGCGGACTAAACTGGCTCGATGCGCCACAGGGACCCCGCCAGCAAGTCACCACGCCACCCTTGGGCGCGCCGCGTGGCGCTGGTACGCCACCGGGCTGCCCGGCTCGACCCGCACGTGCAAGGCCTGCTCTGGACCTTGGCCGCCGGCCTGTGCTTTGTGCAACTCAACACCCTGGCGCGCTACCTGACGAGTCAGCTCGATCCCCTCCAGTCGCAGTTCCTGCGCTACTTCTGCGGGTTGCTGGTGATGCTGCCGCTGGTGTTGCGCGCCGGCTTGTCAACCTGGCGGCCGCGCCAGATCGGTGGCCAGTTCACGCGGGGCCTGGTGCACACCGCCGCGCTCGGGCTCTGGTTCCTGGCCCTGCCGCGGATCTCGCTGGCCGAAATGACGGCCATCGGCTTTACCACCCCCATCTTCATCATGCTCGGCGCCTGGTTGTTCCTGCGTGAGCCGATGCGTTGGGACCGCTGGGTGGCCGCGCTGCTGGGCTTTGCCGGCATGCTGATCGTGGTCGGGCCGGCGGTAGGCGGGCAGGGCAGCTACTGGAGCCTGGTCATGCTGGCGTCCTCGCCGATGTTCGCGGCCTCCTTCCTCATCACCAAGGCGCTGACGCGCTACGAGAAGCCCGGCGTCATCGTGCTGTGGCAGTCGCTCACGGTGAGCCTGCTCAGCCTGCCGCTGGCGTTGCTGCACTGGCAGGCGCCCACGCTGGCGCAATGGCTGGGCTATCTCGTGTGTGGCGGCTTCGGCAGCCTGGCGCACTATTGCCTGACGCGTGCCTATGGCGTGGTGGACATCTCGGCCACGCAATCGCTCAAGTTCCTCGACCTGGTCTGGGCCTCGCTCATGGGCTGGCTGGTGTTTTCCGAGTTGCCGAGCCAGTCCGCGTTGGCGGGCGGTGTCATCATTTCTTTGGCGACGGTCTGGATTGCGCGTCGCGAGGGACGTTTCAGTAAAGCCAGGGAATGAAGCGTGTGGTCTGTTGCCGGTAGGTGGCGTAGCCCGCATGACGCTC
>JAYRLJ010000004.1:0-18895 GCA_041905305.1 Hylemonella sp.
GGGGGGGGTGGGGTGGGGGTGCGCGCCGGGGCCCGGGCCCCCCGCCGCCCACCCCCGGCGATGCGGGTCGACTGCACCACGCGTTCGGCCAGGGGCCGCAGACGCGGGTAGAAGGCCAGGCGCGGTGCGACGAACGAGGCGGCGAACAGCTCGTTGTTGCGCACCGCCACCCAGCCCACGCCGCGCAGCTGCACGTCGTCGCTCTTGCGCGTGATGGCAAACTCGAACCGCACGCCCTTTTCGCCGGCAAACTGGGCTGGCTCCACCTTCTCCATGTTGACCAACGAACCGTCGACCGAGTACATGATCTCGAACAGGGTGACCAGCTGGTCTGGCGTCATGCCGGCGGTGTAGGTCGGCACGCGCGCTGCCTTCTGGCCCGAGGAATTGCTGGGCATCGCCAACAGGCTCTGGCCTGGCTTGACGCCGGCCCACAGGCGCAGTTGATCCAGCATCACGCCTTCCTGGGTCCATAGCTCATAGGGCTGGGCGTTGGCCGGCATCTTGTTCCAGGCGTCGGTCAGTTGGACCTTCATGCGCTGGTTGACCGTCTGCTCGCCCTCCACCTTGACGACCGAGGCACAGCCCGCGAGCAGGGCGATGAGCAGCAGGGAAAAGAGTTTCTTCATGTTGAGAGTTCGCTGATATAGGTCTTGATCAGGTTGGCATCGGAAGCATCCGGCGCCGCGTTCAGGTACAACTCGAAGGCGCGCACCGCTGCCGGCTTGTCGGCGCGCTGCTTGTGCAACAGGCCCAGCGAGCGGTGCGCCAACGCTGGCGCCTCGGCTTGGCTGGAGGCACGGCTCAGGTCGTCCAAGGCTTTGGGCATGTCGTCGGCGCCGGCGCGCAGGCGATAGACCTCGCCGCGCGCAAAGAGCAACTGGGCATCCGTCTGCTGCTGCTTGAGCATGCGATCAAACAGGACCAGGCTTTCCTCGTACTGGCCGCGCTTGATCTCATCCTGCAACCAGCCGAAACGGTGAGACGCCATGACGGCCCGGAACTCCTGGGTGCCGGTCTTGCCGTTGCCGCTGCCCGCCAGTTGCAGCAGGTCGTCCCGGCGTGTTTCGGCCGGCGGGTGGGTCGCCATCATCGGGCTACGGCGACCGGCTTCCTCGCCGCCGCGTACCTTGAGCTCGCCCAGCAGGTTGTCCCAGACCATGGCCGCCTGGCGGCCGTCGTAGCCAGCGCGCTGGATGAGCTGCATGCCCAGCCGGTCGGCACGCGTCTCGTGCTCTCGGGAGAACGAAAAGGAGCCGGCCAGCAGACCGAGCTGACCGAGCTGGCCCACCGCACCGAACAGGCCGAGAAACTGGCCGAAGGCCGCGCGGTCCTTGGCGTCACGCAGGCGTTCGAGCGAGTGGCGTTCAAGGTAGTGACCGATCTCATGCCCCAGGATCGCCGCCAGCTGCGCCTCGTTCTCCACCCGCAGCAGCAATCCGCTCCAGACCTGCATCATGCCGTTGGGCGCCATGGTGGCATTGAACAGCGGCGTGCGCACGACGTAGGCACGCACATCCGGGCAGTGGTCTCCGGCCAGTTGGCACACCAGGTCCTGCACATACTGCGTGAGCGACTTGTCGCGTACCAGAAAGGGGCTGCGGCGCAGCCGCGTCTCCTCGCGGTCCATCATGGCCCACAACCCACCTTCATCAGTGTCGATGGCCGGGCGCGAGAAGCGCGATGGCAGCTGCAGGCCGTTGCCGGCCGATGCCTGAGCGGGTACGGCGGCGTTGTCCTGCGCCAGTGCCGGTAGCCCGCTGAACAGGCCACCCCACCCCAGGCAATGCAGGCAGCCCGAACGCAGTGCCGCGCGACGGCTGATGGCGGCGGCGTTCATCGCCGGACCGGAAAACCCTTGAGCAGCGTCTCAACGGTTTCCAGCGCCTCCTTGGCCTCACGCAGATCACCGCTGCCGCGGCGCAGATCGTTGAACCAGACCACGCGTCCACTGTTGAGGTCCACCAGTGAGGCATATCCGATCTGCGAACCGCCGGCCACGCCCACACCCAGCAGGGCCATCGCGACGATGGCCACCTTGCGCTCTGCCGTGGCGTAGCTGTCGCGGATCCAGGTGAACAGGGCGTAGTCGGCACCGGTCTTGGCCTTGAGCGGCTTGACGGCGTCGCCCAGTGACCAGTCGAGCCGATCGTTCTTGGTGGGCAGCTTGGCGAAGCCGAGCATGTGGTGAAGGAAGATCGACTGCGCGACCGCGCCGTGCAGGGCATTGAGCTCGGCCAGCTCGTCCAGATCCTGCGTCTCGATGTGCAGCACGTTGGTGCCCAGCAGTTGCTTGTTGGTATCGAGCGCCGTCTTGAAATGCTTGCTGGCAGCCTCGGTCCAGTCGGCCTTGGGTTCCGTGACGCCGCCGCCACTGATGGCAAACAGTTCCAGGTCGGCCGGCAGCACCACCAGCTTGGAGTCGGCTGCACGGGTCGTGAAGCCCGGTGCCAGGTTCTTCGACTCCTGGGCCTGGGCCTGCAGCGTGAGCGCCAGCAGCACCACCACCAAGCCGCGCCCCAGCAGCCCTATCGCATGTCTTCGCATTTTCTTACTCCCCCAGGTGTCAATTGGAAAATTCTAGTCGGCGTACGCCGGGATCGGAGCGTGTCGGTACCGGTGGAAACCCTGTCCGTGGCACCGGTTCAGGGCGCGAGTCGCAGCTCCGCCTCCTCACGCCAGTAGTCCACCGCCGCATAGAAGCCCTCCCACACGCAGCCGTTGCAACCGCGGCCGCAGCAGGTGGTGGGTGCGGGCGGCGGCGGGCGCAGCGTCACGCCGGCAGCCTGGGCGCGCAGCTGCAGTTCGGTGAAGAGGGCCTGGGCGGCGGCCAGTTGGGGTGAAGCGGTATCGGACATGGGGGCAGCGGTCTGGACATGAATTGTTACAAACTCCGACTTTCCCGCCCGCAAGTCGCTTGTTACAGTGCCGATATGCCTTGCAGGACCTCATCATGAACGCCACTTCCATTGCCCAGACCGGTCTCAGCGCCGCGCAGACGCGCATGAACGCGTCGGCGCACAACCTTGCCAACGTGCAGACCGACAAGTTCCGCCGCCAGGAGGTGACGCAGCAGGCCACTGAACCCGGCGGCACCACGGCCCAGGTGCGTCGCGCGCCGGTCGAGGGCGAAGCCATGAACAAGGACCTGGTGGAGCAGAAGAGCGCCGGTTACGCCTTCGACGCCAACCTCAAGGTGATCCAGACCGAAAAGAAGATGATGGGGCGCCTGCTGGACGAAAAGGCCTGAGCCGGCCCCGTTCTACCGTTCCCGTACTCACTGACCAGCGCCGCCTTCGCGGCGCTTTTTCATGCGCCGCATCAGCGCCTGCGCGATGAACGCCGCGCCCAGCAGCAGGGCAAACCAGCCCACCAGGTAGGACTCCACCACCGTGGCGCGCAAGGGGCCGGCCGCCATGAAGGCCGGCGCCACCAGCACGGCCAGGCCAATCAAGGCCACCACGATGCCCTTGATCAGCAGGTCGGTGTCGGCTTGGTCGCGCTGGCGCGAGGGGCGGTGGGTCGGGTGTGTCATGGGGCTGATTATCGGCGGCGCGCGCCTGCGTCACAATGCAGTCCATTGCATAGATCGAGAGAAGAAGAACACCATGGCCGTCCAGTGGTTCCCAGGGCACATGCACCTGACCAAGCAGGCGATCGAAGACCGCATCAAGCGCATCGACGTGGTCATCGAAATGCTCGACGCGCGCCTGCCCGGCTCCAGCGCCAACCCCATGCTGGCCTCGCTCACCGCGCACAAGCCCACCCTCAAGGTGCTGAACAAGCAGGACCTGGCCGACCCGAAACGCACCGCCGAATGGCTGGCGCACTACAACAGCTTGCCCAAGACGCGTGCCGTGGCGCTGGACGCCGGCATGGCCGCGCCGGCCAGGGCGCTGATCAACGCCTGCCACGAACTCGCGCCCACGCGCGGCGGCATGGTCAAGCCCATGCGGGTGCTGATCTGCGGCATCCCCAACGTGGGCAAGTCCACCCTCATCAACACCCTGGTCGGCCGGCGCGCCACCAAGGCGGCCGACGAAGCCGGCGTGACGCGCATGGAGCAGCGCATCACGCTGGCCGACGACTTCTACCTCTACGACACGCCCGGCATGCTGTGGCCGCGCATCATCGTGGCCAAGAGCGGCTACAACCTGGCCGTCAGCGGCGCCGTGGGCCGCAATGCCTTTGACGAGACCGAGGTGGCGCTGGAGTTGCTCGACTACCTCAAGACGCCTTACGCGGCCCAGCTGGTGGCGCGCTACAAGCTCGATGCGGTGGCGGACATGAGTGACGAGCAATTGCTGGAAGAGATCGGCCGCAAGAGCGGCGCGCTGCTGCCGGGTGCGCGTGTCAATCTGCAGAAAGCCGCCGAGGTGGTGCTGGCCGATTTCCGCGCTGCGCGCATCGGCCGCATCACGCTGGAAACGCCAGCCGAGTTCGCCCAGTGGCTGGCCGAGGGCAAGAAGCTCGACGCCGAGCGCCAGCTGCGCAAGGAGCAACTGGCCGAAGAGGGACTGATCCGGCTGAAGAAGCCGCTGCCGCCTCCGCCCGGCAAGGGCGCGCCCAGGGCAACGGGCAAGGGTACGCCGAAGGCTGCCGGCAAACCGGCGGCCAAGGCACCGGCCCGCAAGGCCGGCCCCCGGCCTGCCGCCTCCGGGGCGGCCCGTAGCCCGGCCCGGCCCGGCAGCAAACCGCCAGCGCGCAAGATCAAGACGGTGAAGATCAAGCTCTAGCACAAACCGGCAGGGCCGGGTTGCCCGTGAGGGCGGTGCAGAACGGCGACAATCGGCACCCATGAAAAAAACGATTCTGCCGTTGGCCCTGTTAGTTTCCCCTGACCGTCACGATCCCGACCCCCTGGTTCTCTACCACGCCCGCTGCCCGGACGGCTTTGCCGCCGCGCTGGCGGCCTGGCTCTACTACGAGGGGCGCGCCGAGTTCCACGGCCTCGACCATGGCGATGTGCAAAGCCTGGCCGACCTGCCGCCGCTCGACGGCCGCGCGGTCTACATCCTCGACTTCTCCTTCGATCCCGAGCTGATGCGCGGCATCGAGCAGCGCGCGGCCAAGCTCGTCATGCTCGACCACCACAAGAGCGCGGCCGAGAAGCTCAACGGCTTTGCCTGCCGCTGCGGCGTGGTGCACTTCGACATGGGCAAGTCCGGCTCGCGCCTGGCCTGGGAGTTCTTCCAGGCCGACCGTGCGCTGCCCGACCTGGTGCGCTACATCGAGGACCGCGACATCTGGAAATGGGAGTTCGAGGAAAGCGCCGCCTTCCTCGCTGCGCTCGACATGGAGCCGCAGACCTTCGAGCGCTGGGCCGAGATTGCCTCCTTCTCGGCCGTGCAGCTGCAGGACTTCATGGCCCGCGGCGCGGCCATGGACGAGAAGTACCGCAAGCTGTGCGCCGACATCGCCGCCGGCGCGCAGCCGCTGGTCTTCAACGGTGTGCCGGGGCTGATGGTCAACGCGCCCGGCATGTTCCACAGCCTGGTGGGTGACATCCTGTCCAAGCAGAGCGGCACCTTCGCACTGCTGTGGAGCGCCACCGGCAACGGCGTGGTGAAGGCCGGCCTGCGTTCCCAGCGCGACTACGACTGCATTCCGCTGGCCGAGAGCATGGGCGGCGGCGGCCATGCCCAGGCCTGCGGCTTCCGCATGAGTGTGGACCGCCTGCCCGAGCTGCTGCGCGGCACGCTGAACGCCTGAGAAGGCGACAGCGCATCAGGCGCAGGGCTGCGTCAGTAGCCCTCGCGCAGCACCACGTTAGAGCAGGGGTGGGCCACGCAGGGCAGCACGTAGCCCTCGTCCTTCTCTTCCTGCGTCAGGCCCGGCCACTCAATCTCGTAGCGCACCGTGCCGGCCTCGAGCTTGCCGATGCAGGTGCGACAGGTGCCGTTGCGGCAGGAACTGGGCCAGTTCACGCTGCCTTGCTCCATCGAATGCAGCAAGGGTTGGTTGCTCCAGGCGTCGAACTGCTGTTCGAAGGGCTCGGCGACGCCGATGAAGAGTTGCGGGCTGTCGTTGGGGTTCATGCAGGGAGAGGTGAGACGCAAAGAGGGGAGAAGTGTCGATTGTATGAGTCCACAAATGGGCCTTTTGACCATGCGGGATAAGCGTCAATAGCTATCAAAACAATAGCATTTGACCTGCCGCATGGACACGCGGGCCGTGCCGTGTCAGCATCAGGGCCGATTCCACAGCCAGGAGGAACGCCATGGCCGCCCAACGCATCCTGCTGATCCAGGGCCACCCGGACGCCGTCACCCCGCACCTGTGCCACACGCTGGCCGACGCCTACGCCGAGGGCGCGCAGGCCGCCGGCCACGAGGTGCGCCAGATCAACGTGGCCCGGCTCGACTTCCCGCTGCTGCGCAGCCAGCAGGCCTGGGAGCACGGCGAGCTGCCGGCCGCGCTGCAGCCGGCGCAGGACGATATCGCCTGGGCCCAGCACCTGGTGCTGTTCTTCCCGCTCTGGCTGGGTGACATGCCGGCGCTGCTCAAGGGCTTTCTGGAGCAGGTGGCGCGGCCCGGCTTCGCGTTCGCCGCCGAAGGCGGCAACCCCTTCGGCCGCAAGGGGCTGGCCGGGCGCAGTGCGCGCGTGGTGGTCACCATGGGCATGCCGGCCCTGGTGTACCGCTGGTACTTCCGCGCCCACAGCCTCAAATCGCTGGAGCGCAACATCCTGGGCTTTGTCGGCATTGCGCCGGTCAACGAGACGCTGGTCGGCATGGTCGACAAGCTGGGTGAGCCCGGCGTGGCCAAGTGGCGCGGCAAGATGCGCGCGCTCGGGCGCGCGGCGTCCTAGTGTGGCGCGTCGCCCGGCCGACCTGGTCGCGACTCAGGAGGTCGGACCGAAATGCTCGGCCACCAGTTCACGCAGCAGTTGCGCCGCATGGCGGCTCAGGCGGGTGGCGGGGCGGGCCGTGGGCTCGGCCAGTACCAGCTGGTTGCGCATGGCCGGGGCATGGATGGTGGCGATGTGCAGCGGCTGCGGGTAGTTCCACGCGCGCGTGGCGCTCAGCGGCAGCACCGTGTCGGCCACGCCGCGCGCCACCAGCGACAGCACAGTCTGCACCGAATCCACTTCCGCCACCAGCTTGAGCAGCAGGCCGCGCGGGCGCGTGTGCTGCTCCAGCAGTTGACGCAGCGCGTTGGGCCCGCTGGGCATGACGAGCGTGCGCAACGCCACATCGGCCAGCCGCATGCGTTGCGGCAGCGGCTGCTGGCTGATCAGAACCAGCGGTTCGCGCAACAGCATCTCCTGCTGCAGCTGTGGCGTGTGCGGTGGGTCGAACAGCAGCGCCAGATCGACGCGTCCCGCCACCAGCCACTCGCGCAGGCGGATGCTCAACCCCTCCACCACCGTGATCGCGGCGTCGGGGAACTGCGCATGGAAGCGCTCCACCAGGTCGGCCGTCAGCACGTGTGCCAGGCGCGGCGGCAGCCCCACCGTCAGGCGGCCGCGCGGGCTGAGCTGGCGTTCGCGCATGTCGACGCGGGCACGCTCGGCCAGGTCGAAGATGCCGCGTGCATGGGCCAGCAGCGCCAGGCCGGACTCGGTGGGCTGCACGCCGCGGCCCGTGCGCTCGAACAGGCGCTGGCCCACTTCCTCCTCCAGCAGCAGCACCTGCCGGCTCAGGGCCGGCTGTGACATGTGCAGCGCCGCCGCCGCCCGGCTGAAGCTGCCGGCCTCGGCCACGGCCACGAAGTACTGCAGGCGTGTCAGGTCCATCGTTGGGGTTTTGTGAGGGTGGAGTTGAATGCATTTTACGGATAGCTGCTATGCATCCAAAACAGATCACAAAACGCGGCCCACGCACCAGAATCGACGCCATGTTTCAACGCGTTCCGTCATGAGTTCCGATCTCGCCACCGCCGTCCAGACCTACAACCCCGTGCCGAGCACGCCCCGGCTGAAGCTGCCGCCACAGGCCTGCGACGCGCATGTGCACGTGTTCGGGCCGGCCACGCGCTTTCCCTATGCGCCCAGCCGCAACTTCACGCCAGTGGACGCGCCCAAGGAGACGCTGTTTGCGCTGCATCGCCAGCTCGGCATCGCGCGCTGCGTCATCGTGCAGTCGGCGGTGCATGGCTTTGACAACTCGGTGGTGGAAGACGCCATCCGTGCCGGCGGCGGGCGCTACCTCGGCGTGGCCCTGGTACCGGCCAATGTCGCCGACAGCGAACTGCAGCGCCTGGCGGCCGCGGGTTTCCGCGGTGTGCGCTTCAACTTCATGAAGCATCTGGCCGCCTCGGCCAGTGTGGATGAGATCGTCACGCTCACACACCGCCTCAAGGCCGCCGGCCTGCACCTGCAGGTGCACTTCGAGAGCAGCCTGGTGCACAGCTTGGCCGCGCCCTTGTCACGCAGCGTCGTGCCGGTGGTGATCGACCACATCGGCCGCGTCGATGCGAGGCTGGGCGAAACCCATGCCGACTTTGCGGCCCTGTTCGAGCTGCTGAAGAACCCGCTGTTCCACGTCAAGGTCAGCGGCGTGGACCGCATCGACGCCCAGCCGCCCTACACCCAGGGCGTCGCGCTGGCCCGCGTGCTGGTCGAGCATTACCCTGAGCGCTGCGTCTGGGGCACCGATTGGCCGCACCCCAACCACACCCATGTGCCGGACGACGGCACGCTGGTCGACGCGCTGGCCGAGATTGCGCCGGACGCAGCCCTGCGCGAGCAGCTGCTGGTGCACAACCCGCAGCGCCTGTACCGCTTCGAGCACTGACGCTTTTCCTATTTCCCATGAACGAAACTTCTACTCCTTTTGCATCCGTCGCAACGCCAGGCCGCCTGGCCGGCAAGGTGGCGCTGGTCACTGGTGCCGGCTCGGTGGGTCCCGGCTGGGGCAATGGCCGCGCCATCGCCGTACGTTTTGCCCAGGAGGGCGCCCGCGTGTACGGCGTGGACCGTGAGGTCGAGCGCTTGGCGGAGACGGCCCGCCTGGTGCAGGAAGCTGGCGGCACCTTCGTCGCCGGCAGCTGCGACGTCACCAGCAGTACCTCGATTGACGACATGGTGGCGCGCTGCATGGCCGAATTCGGCCGCATCGATGTGCTGGTCAACAACGTGGGCGGCTCGGCCAAGGGCGGCCCGGTGGAGATGAGCGAGGAGGTGTGGGACGCGCAGATCGACCACAACCTCAAGAGTGTGTTTCTCACCTGCAAGCACGTCATTCCCCACATGCTGGCGCAAGGCAGCGGCGCCATCGTCAACATCTCGTCGACGTCGGGCCTGCGCTGGACCGGCGCGGCGCAGATCGCCTACGCCGCCACCAAGGCTGGCGTCATCCAGTTCTCGCGCGTGCTGGCGGTGCAGTACGCCAAGCAGGGCATCCGCGTCAATACCGTGGTACCGGGCCAGCTGCATACCCCCATGGTGGAAGTCCGGCTGGCCGGCCAGCGCACCGGCGGCGACGTGGAGGAACTGCTGCGCCAACGCCAGTCCCGCATCCCGCTGCCCTTCATGGGCGACGGCCGCGACACCGCCAATGCGGCGCTGTTCCTCGCCTGCGACGAGTCGCGCTTCGTCACCGGTACCGAAATCGTGGTCGACGGCGGCATGTCCGTGCGCTGCGACTGATCCTCACCATTCCAACAGGAGACAACCATGAACCTGCATCGCTTCCTCCGCCGCACCCTGACGCTTGGCCTGGCCTCGGCCGCCGTCGCGCTGTCGTCGGCCGCCATCGCCCAACCCAAGATCACGCGCCTGATCGTCGCCTTCCCGCCCGGCGGGCCGGTGGACTTCGTGGCCCGCACGCTGAGCGAACAGCTGGGCAAGGAGCTCGGGCACCAGGTCATCATCGAGAACAAGGCCGGTGCCAACGGTGCCATCGCGGCCGAGTATGTGTCGCGGGCGGCGCCCGACGGCAACACCCTGTGGCTGACCAGCGTGGGCGCCGTGGCCATCAACCCGTCGCTGTACGACAAACTGTCCTACGACCCGCAGCGTGACCTCACGCCGGTGTCGCTGGTGGTCAACAACGTCGAGGTGCTGGTGGTGGGCGCCAATGCCCCGTACAACACCGGCGCCGAGTTCGTGGCCACCAGCCGTCAACAGAAGTCCGCGCCCTTGACCATGGCCTCCTCCGGCACCGGCAGCGTGCCGCACCTGGCCATGGAACTGCTCAACGACGCCGCCAAGATCAACCTGCAGCACATCCCCTACAAGGGCGCGGCGCCGGCCATCACCGACGTGATCGCCGGCCACGTGAACGGCTTCTTCGGCGACATCCCGGGCCTGGTCGCGCACATCAAGGCTGGCAAGCTCAAGGCCATCGCGCTGGCGGCCGACCGGCGCCACCCCCTGCTGCCGGACGTGAAGACCTTTGCCGAGATGGGCGTGCCCGGCGTCGACTCAGACAACTGGTATGCGCTCTTCGCCTCCAAGGGCACGCCGGCGGCCGAGATCGACCGTGTGAACAAGGCGGTGCATCGGGCGCTGGGCAACGAGGCGGTGAAGGCCAAGCTCATGGCGTCGGGTGCCGAGGTGGCGCCGTCCTCGCCGGCCGAACTGGCCGCGCTGCTGAAGAAAGACACGGCCAAGTGGGCGCGTGTGATCAAGGCCAAGAACATCAAGCCGGACTGAGCATGCGCATCACGCCCGTCATCCCCGGCACCCGGCCGGAACTTGCCGCCCAGGAGGCGCAGATCATGGCCGAGCGCGGCCGCATCTCGCCGCTCTACCAGGCGCTGCTGAACAGCCCGCCCATTGCCCATGGCTGGGAGCAGATGCTCTCGGCCGTGCGCAACCGCAACAGCCTCACGCCCGCGGTGCGCGAGCTCGTCATCCTGCGCGTGGCCGTGCTCAACCGGGCGCCTTACGAGTTCGACGCCCACATCCCGCATGCGTTGAACGCTGGCGTGTCGCCCGCCGTGATCGAGGCCCTGCGCCAGATGCCGGTGCCGACCGACGTGCCGCTGTCGGAGGTCGAGCGCCTGGCCCTGCGCCTGACCGACACCATGACGCGCGACATCGATGTGCCGGACGGGTTGTACGCCGAGGTGCGCCAGCACTTCAGTGCGCAGGGTCAGGTCGACCTGGTGGCCACCATCGCCGCCTACAACATGGTGTCGCGCTTCCTGGTGGCGCTGCAAGATCGGGCATTGACCATGCAGCGGCCCACGGATTTCATCCTCGCGCAGTTCACCGCCGGTGAAGGCGGCTGGCCCGACGCTGCGCCGCTGGCCGCCGTTCTGGCGCAACACGGCTCGCTGCAGGTGCACCGCATCGCCGCATCGCCGCAGACGCGCGAGGTCTATCTCTACCTGCGTCTGCCCCGGCGCGCCTGGCTGGACGCCGATGCCTTGCCGCCGCTGGCCGCGCGCTTGGCGCAGCTTTGGCCGCAGGCACGCGATATCCGCCTTTCTCGCCTGGAGCAGGTGTTCGACGCACCGGGCCACTCGCGCGCGCAGGCGCCGCTGTTCCATTACGTGGTGGAGATGGACCCCGATACCGGCTGGATGCCCGAGATCTCGCGTTGGTACGACACCGAGCACATGCCCGGCCTGGCCGCCGTGCCCGGCTGCATCCACGCCATGCGCATGCTCAACCACGACCACGGCCCGCTCTCGCTGGCCTGCTACGACCTCGTGAGCACGCAGACGCTGGGTTCACCGCCCTGGCTTGCCGTGCGCGGCACCGCCTGGAGCGACATCACGCGCCCGCACTTCACCAACACCAAGCGCACCATGTTCGAGGTGGTGGGTTAACCAGGGCCGGGCTGGCTTCACGCCAGCTTGAACACCGCCACCGCCTGCACCAGCTCCTGCGCTTGGCTGCGCAGGCTGCCGGCGGCAGCGGCCATCTCTTCGACCAGCGCGGCGTTCTGCTGCGTGGCCTGGTCCATCTGCGTCACCGCTTCGCCCACCTGGGCCACACCGGCGCTTTGCTCGGCACTGGCGGCGCTGATTTCGGCCATGATGTCCGTCACGCGGCGGATGCTGGTGACGACCTCGTTCATGGTGGTGCCCGCCTGATCGACCAGGGCTGAACCCTGCTCGACCCGCTCCACGCTGTCGGTGATGAGTTGCTTGATCTCCTTGGCGGCTTCCGCGGAACGGCCGGCCAGACTGCGCACTTCACCGGCCACCACGGCAAAGCCGCGGCCTTGTTCACCGGCGCGGGCTGCTTCCACCGCGGCGTTCAGCGCCAGGATGTTGGTCTGGAAGGCGATGCCGTCGATCACGCTGATGATGTCGTTGATCTTGCGGCTCGACTCGTTGATGCCCTTCATGGTGTCCACCACCTGGGCCACCACTTCGCCACCTTGCACCGCCACCGTGCTGGCACTCTGCGCCAGCTGGTTCGCCTGCTTGGCGTTGTCGGCGTTCTGCTTCACCGTGGAGCCCAGTTCTTCCATGGAAGCCGCCGTTTCCTCCAGCGCACTGGCCTGGCTTTCGGTGCGGGCGCTCAGGTCCTGGTTGCCCTGGGCAATCTGGCTGCTGGCCGAGGCCAGCGCCTCCGAACTCTGGCGCACCGTGCCCACCACCCGCTGCAGCGATGCCTGCATCGCAGCCATGGCGGCCATGATGCTGGCCTGCGAGCGGTTCTCCAGCCGGACCGGCGTGCTCAGGTCCCCCTTGGCCACGGCCTCGGCAATCGCCATCACCTCGCCCGGTTCGCCGCCGAGCTGCTGCGTGATCGAGCGCGCCGCCAGGACGCCGATCCAGGCGCCCAGCATGGCCAATGCCAGCAGCGCGCCCAGCAGGGTGAGCAACATGCGTTGCAGGCCGTTGGCCCGGTCGTCGAGGATCTGGCCCAGCAGGTTCATTGCCGCATCGTTGAGCTTGAGCTGGGCGTCGATGGCCTTGGTGAACTGGGCAAAGTACTCCGCCGGGGCGTAGGACAGTTCTTCCGCGTTGATCACCTGTTCCGCCGCCAGCTTGATGGCCTGCTGCGTCAGCGCCTGCACGTTCTGCATCTGCTGGTCCAGCGTCTGCTTGATCAGCGGGCTGGCGTCGGCGGCCTTCTGGTAGGCCTTGCGCATGCGCTCCTGCTCCACGCCGGCACGGGCAATGTAGATGGCCAGTGCCTCCCGTTCATCCAGCGCCGCCATCTTGCTGGCCAGCATGCTGCTGCCGCGGGCGCGCGACTTGCCAAGCTCCTCGCTCAGGACCGGCAAGGCGTAGAGGGTGGACTGGATCAGCTGGTAGCTCTCCAGTTCGGGGTCGAGCGACAGACCGTAGTGGTCGGCCAGGTGGTCAACGAACTCCAGCAGTTTGCCTATCACCGCGGTGTGCGCGGCAAAGCTCTGCGGCTGCGACAGCTTGCCTTCGGCCACCTGGCTGCTGAGGGCTTTCCAGTCCTTCAGCGCGGTCTGCCATTCGTTGCGCAGCGTGGCGTCGTGGATGTCGGCGTCGATCAGTGCGCCCAGATGCTGGTAGGCCTTGTCGGCCTCGGCCTGCTTGGCGCTGCGGTCCGCCTGGGCTGACGCATTGCCGCCCAGCACCATGGCGCTCAGGCCGCGGTGCTGCTGTGTCAGCTGCACCACCTTCAGCAGGCTCTGGTTTGGCGCAATGCCTCGCGCCTCCAGTTGCGCGGCCTGCATGCTCTGGTACGCGGTGCGCACGAAAAGCAGGGTCGGCGCGATGCACAGCACCAGGCCGATGACACCCAGCAGGGCAAAACGCTGAATGACCTTGAGTTTGTGAATGAATCCCATACGAAAGTCTCTTGTGCTTGTTGTTATGACGTACCGGCATCCGCGGCGGACGCCAAGTCGCGGCCGCGCGTTGCGGTCGGCCGCCTCGTCGGGTGACGAGTCCAACAATACTACGGCTGAAAGTGTGGTTATTTGGATGCGGGTTTACCCCGAGGGGTAGGGCGGGTGCCCGGTGGGGACGCCCCGCAGGGGGCGGCCCTACTTCGGCGGCAGGCTGTCCACGCAGCGCATGGCCAGGGCCACCCAGCGCTCCAGGCCTTCGTCGAGCGCGGCGTCGGCGTCCACCCAGATGAAGCCGCTCATGCGCCGGCCGGCCGACTCCATGCGCGTGGCGCCGGGGCGGGCCAGTGCTTCGGCCTCCAATGCTTTACCCACGCGGAACAGGTAGCGCCCGGTGCCGGCGCCGCACACCAGCTTGCCCTCGTGCATCCAGCACCAGGTGCCGAACATGCGCTTTTCGGTGAAGCGGTGGCGCCCGTGCAGCGCGCTGCGCATCAGGTCCACCAGGTGCGCGTCATAGGCCATGGCGCCTCATTGCCGCGAGTGCAGGCCGATCACATTGCCCTCGGTGTCGCGCACCATGGCAATGAAGCCGTACTCGCCGATGGGCAACTTGGACTGCAGCACCGTGCCGCCGGCGGCCGCGGCGCGGGCCGCTTCGGTGGCGCAGTCCACACAGGAGAAGTACACCGTGGTGCTGCCCGGCGTGGGTGGGGTGGTGGCGCTCTTGACCAGCGCACCGGCGGCGCCGGTGGCCTCCATGTCCATGGCAAACACCGCCATCTGCGTGTCGTTGCCGGGCCAGGTGGGCAGGTCGAACAGCTCGCGCTGCAGCATGGCGCTGTAAAAGGCCTTGGCGCGCGCCAGGTCGTTCACGTACAGCTCGAACCAGCCGACCGGATTGAATTTCTTGTCCATCGTTCTCTCCCTGTTGTGGTTTCTCGGTCTTGCCGCGCCTTGCTGTTCGCTACCCAATGGCTACTTGCCGATCAAGAAATCTGGCGCTCGATCTCCATCTCGGGCAGAGCCATTTGTTGCAAGCGCGGTTCTTTCCTTGCCGGGTTTTCCCGTTGTGATCAACGACAGTATGTCGTCGAGCACCGGAATGAACTCCGCGAAGAATGAATGCCCCAACGCCAGAAGCCCTTGATCTCCCGCATTCACTTCGATCGTTTCGATTCGGTTCACCCGTGCAAATGGTGGCGGCGCGCCGGTACGGGGGTAGTAATGGAGTTTCTCGGACAAAAGCACGGCCTTGTCCTTCCGCGAAACATAGAGAGTCGTCCGTTCGCTTAGCAAGGGATATGCGTCGGCCAGTTGCTCAAACAACTCAAGGTCCACATCTGGCGCCACCAGGAACACCTGTCCCAGCCGTATCCGTCGTGCCTTCGCTTCCAGACGCGCCTCCTGGCTGATAACCCGCAAAAGCGCGCGGTTGCCCATGCTGTGCGCAATGACATCGATCCGCTTGGCGCCTGTCTGAGACATCAGCGACTGCATGTAGTTTCTCAAATGACGTTCGCTGACGTCGATCGACGCTTCGTCCACGATGTATTTGAGGGTCGCGCCCTCCGAAGGCCAGCTGAAAAAGGCTGGCACGCCCTTTAATTCGAGATCCGCCCAGATCTGTGCAGTGCGCAGGGCTGCATCAGAAAACGTCGTGTTGTAGCCATGCAGAAACAGCAGGATTCGCTTTTCCTCATTTGGGATGCCCGCCAGTAGTGCCCGTACGCGTTCCCAATAATCGCGTTCCGCAACTTCCGTGACCCGCTGTATGGTGAGCGGCTCGTCCTTTCCGGTGAGTGCGAAGCGCCATGAGCTGCCCAAGGAGCCTCGCATGTGGCTCTTGGGAACTTCAACGTCGACAGTGCCGAAATGAAGTCGGTTGTCACGCAGATTGCCAAACACCTCGGTTGCCGTCGGGTTGTCGAGCGGCTTTCGCGTGGTTCCAAACCACACGGTGACCAACTTGCCCAGCGCTGTGTCAACGGACATGGGCACCGGCTTGGCCATCGGGGGCGGTGCTGCAGCTTTCGGCGCGCCCTCGAGTATTTGCGGCGGTATGGCCGGTGATGGGGGCGCTTCAGCCCCCGGGCCGCTTTCCTTTGTCAGGGGAGCACAGGCCGCCAAGAACGCCACGGCGACCCATGTGACGAGGAGTTTCCCTTTCGGAACCTCATCCCGAGGTTTTTTGTATTGCAGAAAGCGCAGATGTGGCGCCATCACGAACCTCCCGCCTGAAAAATCTAAACGATCGATCGCCCTCGTCTATGCAAAAAACCCTGAAAACCTTCAATAAACAAGCGTAACGCTAACGCGGCGCCTTGGCGAGACCGGAGCGCCTGTGGCAACGCACTCAAGCACTCCGGCGCCGTCGCGTGTCAGGCGCCCACACGAAACTCATTTGCCTCGGCTGGCCACCAGCCCTTGCACCAGCGCGCCCAGTGCAATGCCGCCCAGGGCCCACAGCAGGTCCAGGTTGCCGGTGCCCAGGCCGGCAATGGCCGGGCCGGGGCAGACGCCGCACAGGCCCCAGCCCACGCCGAAGAGCGCTGCGCCCACCAGCGTGTCGCGGTTCCATTCGCTCGGGTGGGTGTGGAAGATGTCGCCCAGCAGCGGGCGGTTCAGCACGCGCGGCACGACCTTGTAGGCCAGCACCACCACCAGTACCGCACCGCCCATCACCAGCATCAGGCCGAAGTCCGAGAAGCGCAGGAAGCTCAGCACCACCTCGGGCCGCACCATGCCCGACAGCGACAGGCCAAAGCCGAACAGGGCGCCCGCGGCCAGCGTGGCCAGCGCGCGCGGCAGGGAGTTTTGTTGCACGCTCATGCCAGCCACCTCGCTGCCAGATTGGCCGTGAGGAAGGCCGTGGCCATGAAGGTCAGCACCGCCAGGGCCGAGGGCCACTGCAGCGAGCCCAGGCCGCAGATACCGTGGCCCGAGGTGCAGCCGTTGCCCAGTCGCGCGCCGTAGCCCACGAAGAAGCCGCCCACCAGCAATTGCCAGGCCGGCACTTGGGTCCCCAGCGGCGTGCCGTCGGTAAAGCCCAGCCACCACAACGCCGCGCCCACGATCAGGCCGGCTGCGTACACCAGGCGCCAGGCGCGCGAGCCGGTAAAGCGCGGTTGCTGGAAGAACGGCCCTTTGACCACATACGACCAGGTGCTGGAAAACACCGTGCTCATACCGCCGATGCGGCCGGTAAAGACGAACAGCAGCGCCGTGCCGAGGCCGATCAACAGACCGCCCAGCAGATAGTGCTGCCAACCCAGGGGAAAGAGTGATGCCAACATGGGGAGCGATTATCCCCCCGTGGCGCCCGCCGCGGCTCAGGCCGCGTTGGGCTGCAGGCCCGGTGCGCCGGCGGGGCGCGACGTATCGGCCGCCACCAGCCGGCCGCGGCCTTCGTGCTTGGCACGGTACATGGCCGCATCGGCGCGCGACATCAGCGACTGCAGCGACTCGCCCTCGGGGTCATACAGCGCATGGCCGGTGCTGAAGTCCAGCGCGAAGCGCAGCTCGTTGGCGGTGGCCTCGGTCACCAGGGCGCGCAGGCGCTGGTCGAAGGCCATCGCGGCCTGGGTGTCGGCGTGCATGAGCAGCAGGCAGAACTCTTCGCCGCCCAGGCGCGCGCACAGGTCGCCGCCGCGCACGCTGGACTGCAGCACACGGCCGAACAGCTGCAGCGCCGCGTCACCGACCTCGTGGCCATGCGTGTCGTTGATGCGCTTGAAATGGTCCACGTCCAGCATCAGCAGCGACACCGCGCAGCCGTGGCGCTGCGCCAGGCGCAGGGCGGCACCGGCCTGTGTGGCCCAGCCATTGCGGTTGAGCAGGCCGGTCAGCGCATCGGTGTTGGCCATTTTGTGCAGGCGCAGCTCGGCCTCCTCGCGCCAGGCCACCATGACGGCCACATTGCCCAGCACCAGCGTCACGTTGGTGGCCATCAGCGTCAGCAGCATCAACGTGGAACCGGAATGGAAGTTGAGTTGCTGCTCCACGTCGGGCGCCACCACCGCCAGCAGGCCGCGGGTGGCCACCAGCATTGCCACCACGCCCAGGCAGCTTGCCAACAGGAAGCGCCAGCCGCCGCGGCTGTTGCTCGACGGGTCGGGCCACAGCGTGGCGCGCGCCACGATGGCCAGCTGCGCCGCCAGCAGCAGGCTGAACCAGCCCACGCGCACCGGGTAGTTGTGAAAGCTCAGCGCAAAGCCCAGCGGCATCAGCACCGCCAGCGCCACCAGCAGCCGGCCCAGCGGGCGCGGCCCCAGCCAGTGTTCCAGCGCGCGGAAGAGCAGCACGTGGCCCCAGCCCATGAGCGCCAGGGCCAGCGTGGTCAGCACCGGGAACGGCCACGTGGTGACCCAGCGCACGCTCAGTGCCAGCAGCACCCAGGCCAGGGCCTTGAGCAGCAGCGAGGTGCGCACATGGCGTGCGGCCGGGCTCAGGCCGCGCCCCATCACCACCGGCAGGGTCAACGACATCGCCACCAGGGTGACAACGTTGACGACGATCAGCGTGGAAGAGTCGAGTTGCAAGTTCGGCTGGGTTCGTGCGGTGATGGGCGACAGTCTAGTCGAGCTTCAGCCGGAAACAAACTCGTAGCTCACCTCTTCGCTGTCCACCATGTCCAGGAACTCGTTGAGCTCGTCGTCGCTGTCGGTGCCGCTCCAGGTGCCTTCGGGGTCGGCGGCGTACAGCGGCTCGATGGCCAGGTCGAGGTAGGTGCCGCCGGGCATGCGGATCACCGGCGTGCCCTCGGAGGTCTGCACCAGCTCCCAGCCGTCGGGCACGGTCATCTGCAGCTGGAGGGTGACGTTGAGCTTCTTCATGGGTGTTCCTTGTGTGTTCTTCGGGGCGAGTGCCGTGGGCGCGAGCTTAGCCCAAGACCGGCCGCCGCGCTCGGGCAGGGGCAACGGGCGTCAGCCTGCCGAGTCGGCCAGCACCAGCCGGCCGCGGCCGCTGTCTTTGGCGCGGTACAGCGCGGCATCAGCGCGCGCCATCAGGGCTTCCAGCGTCTCGCCCTCGGCACGGTACAGCGCGTGGCCGCTACTGAAGTCCAGCGCAAAGGGCAGGCCGGCGGTGGCGGCACTGGCGGCCAGTTCGGCGCGCAGCCGCGCGTCGAAAGCCTGCGCGGCCGCGGCGTCGGTGTAGGGCAGCAGCACGCAGAACTCCTCGCCGCCCACGCGCGCGCCCACGTCGCCCGCGCGCTGGCA